>NZ_JBEORT010000046.1:0-48775 GCF_040302425.1 Streptomyces sp. NPDC126497 | reverse complement strand
CGGCCGCCGGGGCCCCCGTGGAGACGTTGGTGAGCAGCCGCTCGGACTGCAGGATGCGCAGCGCCTGGCGCTCCACGCCGGACTCGGCGGCGGGCCGGGCCCGGGTGGGCATGCGCCGGCCCGGCCGCAGCGCCCCGGACCCGATCCGGGCGCGCAGTTCGTCGGCCACCTCGCGCGGTGTCCTCCGTGGCCACGGGGGCTTCGTCCGTCCGTCGCCGGAGGCGGGTTCCGGATCCACGGCCGGACACCACAACTTCCCGCCATCCTGGGGGAGTTCACCGGAGGATGGTTACAGGGCTCCCCCAAGTGGCTATAACTAGAAGCAAGTTGGTAACCAACTCTCATGACCTGGTTGACCGCCCCAAGGGTTGGTCCTCAGGTAAAGGGAGGGAAGCCGCACACACGAGGGGGACCGTCATGCCGCTCATCGCCATCGTCCTCGCAGCCCTGGCCATCGGGTTCGAGCAACTCGTCCAGTGGAAGTACGGGCCGATGGGAATCATCGCCTTCTTCGCCCTCACCGTGGGCATCAAGGCACGCAACACCGTGATCGGCGGCATCGGCGCGGTCGTCCTCGTGATGCTGCTCGCCCAGTCCGGCTGACAGCACACCGCACGGACCGCCGGCCGGGTTCCTCTCCGGAGGGGAGCCGGGAGCCCTGTCGACGGGCACCACCCGCACGACCACCACAACCGAACAGCTCGCTACGGACGAGGACCCACCCGTCACCGGCGGAAGGAGGCAGGCGGCAGGGGCGCGGGAACGACCGCGCCCGGAACGCGTCCGGGCACCACGGCCGCCCGGACGTACGCAGCAGGGCGCCGCCCGACGGGCGGCGCCCGCTCGTTCTTCCCGGACCCGGCCCCCGCTCAGCCGAGCAGGTCGTCGACCTGCGCCTCCCCGTCCCGGTACCGGCGCGCGATCTCCGCGCCGCACTCGTCGGCCGTGCGCTGCAGCCGCTGCCGCCGCCGGGACACCTGCTGCTCGTACCGCACCAGCCGACCCATCGCGGTGTTCAGCTCCCCGTCCGTGCGCGCGCCCAGGTCGGACAGCTCCACCTCGGCGAGCATCTCGGCCGCCAGCCGCCGGTACTCCTCGCTCCGCGGCGTCCCCAGCGTCACGTGCCGGGCGGAGGAACGGTGCCGGGCCGGGGTGTCCCGCAGGATCTCCCCCAGCCGCTCGACGACCGACGCCTCCCCGGGCGCGGCGGCCGAGGGCGCGCCCTCCGGCCGGCGCCGGGCCAGCTCGGCCCGCAGGATGTCGATCCGCCCCTGCAGCAGCCGCCGCACGTAACTGAGGTCGGCCTCGGCGCACTGCGCCTCACGGCGCACCGTCCGCAGCTCCTCCAGACCGAGCAGGACCAGATCGTGCGTCCCCCGGTCCTCGGGCAGCACCGGGCTGTCCGTGCGCTGTGTGGGCGGTCGGCGGAACTCCCGCTCCCCGACTCCCGCGTGGGTCGACGGGACAGCCCCTTGCGGCTGCCCGATCCCCGGTGTGCTCATGTGCCTCAACCGTCCCCTCGACCGGCGTGTGCCAGCATCGTGCCACCCCGGGCGGCCACATTGTGAGCGAGTGCCCCCGATCCGCCCCAGATGGGCGTTAAGGAGTAAAAATAGCCCGCTCGGAGGCCTCCGCGGGCCGCCGTCGGCCGCCTGTTCGCCGACCGGCATGATGGCCGTATGCGAGCAGTGGTGCAGAGGGTCGACGGCGCGAGCGTGGTCGTGGACGGCGAGACGGTGGGGGCGATCGAGGGCGAGGGCCTGTGCGTCCTCGTCGGCGTCACCCACGAGGACACCGAGGAGAAGGCGGCGCAGCTCGCCCGCAAGCTCTGGTCGGTGCGGATGCTCCAGGACGAGAGGTCGTGCAGCGACACCGGCGCCCCGCTGCTGGTGATCAGCCAGTTCACCCTGTACGGGGACGCCCGCAAGGGCCGCCGCCCCACCTGGAGCGCCGCCGCCCCCGGCGACGTCGCCGAGCCGCTGGTCGACGAGGTGGTGACGCGGCTGCGCGCGCTGGGCGCGACGGTGGCGACGGGCCGCTTCGGCGCGAGGATGCGGGTGTCGCTGACCAACGACGGCCCGTTCACCGTCCTGCTGGAGGTCTGAGCCGCAGGACTCAGGGTTCGACGACGGTCTCCTGCGCGGCGGCCGTGTCCCCGGCGATCAGCCGGGCGTCCACGGGCACGTTCCGCTTCACCAGGGCCAGCGCGACGGGTCCCAGTTCGTGGTGGCGCACGGACGTCGTGACGAACCCGATCCTCCGCCCCTCGGGGCCGTCGTCCGCGAGCCTGATCTCCGTGCCCGCCGGCGGCAGGTGGACCTCGCTGCCGTCCAGGTGCAGGAAGACCAGCCGGCGCGGCGGCTTCCCCAGGTTCTGCACCCGGGCCACCGTCTCCTGCCCCCGGTAGCAGCCCTTCTGCAGGTGCACGGCGGTACCGATCCAGCCCAGCTCGTGCGGGATGGTGCGGTGGTCGGTCTCGAAGCCGAGCCGCGGCCGGTGCTGCTCGACCCGCAGCGCCTCGTACGCGAGGATCCCGGCGGGGGGCCCCGCCTCCCCGGCGTACGCCTCCAGGTCGCCGCGCGGCAGGAACAGGTCCCGCCCGTACGGCGTCTCGCGGACCACGGCCCCCTCGGGCACCCGGGCGATGGACCCGGCCGGCAGGTGCACCACCGCGGTGTCGGCGGTGCGGTCGGCGACCTCGACCCGGTAGAAGAACTTCATCGACTCCAGGTACGCGATCAGCGCCTCCCGGGTGCCGGGTTCCACGTGCGCCCAGACCGTCTCCCCGTCGTCGACCAGGTAGAGCGCGTGCTCGATGTGGCCGTTGGCGGAAAGTATCAGCGCCTCGGTGGCCCGGTGCGGCGGCAGCTCGCTGACGTGCTGGGTGAGCAGCAGGTGCAGCCAGGTCAGCCGCTCCGGACCGGAGACGGTGACGACCCCGCGGTGGGACAGGTCGACGAGACCGGTGCCGTCGGCGAGGGCACGCTGCTCGCGGAACAGGTCGCCGTAGTGGGCGGCCACGCCTTCGTCCACGCCCTCGGCGGGGACGGCGCCGGGCAGGGTCAGCAGGGGGCTCTTCATACGCCTAGCCTACGACTCGGTACTTGAAGACTTCAGGGAGCAGTCCTCGCACCGGCCGAAGATCGCGAAGTGCTTCATGTCGGTGTCGAAGCCGAACTGCTCGCGCAGCTTGGCGGTGAACTCGGCGGCCACCGAGAGGTCGGCCTCGATCACGTTCGTGCAGTCCCGGCAGACCAGGTGGATGTGGTGGTGCCGGTCGGCCAGGTGGTACGTCGGCGCCCCGTGCCCGAGGTGGGCGTGGCTGACCAGACCCAGCTCCTCCAGGAGCTCCAGCGTGCGGTACACGGTGGAAATGTTGACCCCCGACGCCGTCTTCCTCACTTCACCGAGGATGTCGTCGGGGGTCGCGTGTTCGAGGGTGTCCACGGCTTCGAGGACCAGCTGCCGTTGCGGGGTCAGCCGGTAACCGCGCTGCCTGAGGTCGCTCTTCCAGTCGGTGCTCACCACACCCACGAGTCTAGGGGGTGCCGTTCGGATCCTGCCGGGGTCGCGGGCCCCGGAGCGGCCCGCGCCCCGCCCGGGAAGGACCTACTTGAAGAAGGCGATCCCGTCGTCCGGCATGTCGTCGGGCAGGGCCTTGGCCCAGCGCTCGACCTCCTCCGGGGTGACGACCTTCTTCAGGTGCGCCGACATGTAGGGGCGCAGCTCGACCTCGGGGGTCTGCTTCTCGCCGACCCACATCAGGTCGCTCTTGACGTAGCCGTACAGCCGCTTGCCGCCGCTGTAGGGCCGCGAGGCGGCGGTGCGCGCGACCGCGTCCGTCACCAGGTCGATCTGCGGCTTCTGGTCGGCCAGCTCGCCGTACCAGATCTCGATGACGCCGTCGTCGCGGGTCATCGTCACCTCGACCTTGCGGTCCGCGTCGATCCGCCAGAAGCCGTGCTCCGACTCCAGCGGGCGGACCTTGTTGCCGTCGCCGTCCAGCACCCAGGTGCGGGAGCCGTACTCCAGGAAGTCCCGGCCGTCGTGGGTGAAGGTGACCTCCTGGCCGAAGTTGCACTTCTCGGCACCGGGGAAGTCGTGCACGCCCGCGCCGGCCCAGTTGCCGAGCAGGAAGGCGAGCGGGACGAGGTCCTTGTGCAGGTCGGACGGGATCTCGATCATGAGCGGAACTTCCTGGCGTCGGTGATCAGCGCTGGCCCTGGTACAGCTTCTTCACGGTCAGCCCGGCGAAGGCGAGGACGCCGACGGCAACCAGGACCAACAGGATTTCGAAGAAGAGTTCCACGAGGTGCTCCTTGAGCGGGGTGCGGTGGTGTGCACGGGGCCGGACCCCAGCTTACGCGGCCGGGTCCCGCCCCTGTGGTGCGGGAGGCCCGCGGCCACCGGCCGGAGCCGCGGACCACGACTACGATGCGGTCATGGCGAAGAAGCTTGTGATCAAGGTGACTGCGGGAACCGACGCGCCCGAGCGCTGCTCGCAGGCGTTCACGGTGGCCGCGGTGGCCGCGGCCAGCGGCGTCGAGGTCTCCCTGTGGCTCACCGGCGAGTCCGCCTGGTTCGCCCTGCCGGGCCGTGCCGCCGAGTTCGAACTGCCGCACTCCGCCCCGCTGCCCGATCTGCTGGACTCGATCCTCGCGACCGGCCGGGTCACCCTCTGCACGCAGTGCGCGGCCCGCCGCGACATCACGGAGGAGGACGTCGTCGAGGGCGTGCGGATCGCGGGCGCGCAGGTCTTCGTCCAGGAGGCGATGGCGGACGGGACGCAGGCACTCGTCTACTGAAGGGCCCTACCGGGGCGGTTTCCTCCCGTCCAGCTCGTCCCACCACTCGTCGGACTCCGGGTCACCGGACGGATCGTCCCACCAGCGGTCCTCCGGCCCGCGCCGGTTGGCGATCATCGCGGCGACCGGCGGGATGACCATGGCCACGAGGCACATGCCCACGGCCGCCGGCACCGACCACAGCCGTACGACGCCCCAGGCCAGGACGAACAGCCCGACGCAGGTTCCCATCATGGCGAAGTAGGTGTGCCGCCTGCGCGCGTACATGCCTCCAGCGTAGGTCCGGTCGCACCGGAGGGCCGCACCCCGGGCGTCCAACCCGCGGGGTGCGGCCCTCCGGCCGTTCCCGTGTCCTCAGACCGCGATCGCGACCTCGGCCAGGCCGCCCTGCTGGGCGACGACCGTGCGGTCGGCGGTGCCGCCGGGCACCAGGGCGCGGACGGTCCAGGTGCCCTCCGCCGCGTAGAAGCGGAACTGTCCGGTGGCGGAGGTCGGGACCTCCGCGGTGAACTCGCCGGTCGAGTCCAGCAGACGGACGTAGCCCGTCACCGGCTCCCCGTCGCGGGTCACCTGACCCTGGATGGTGGTCTCACCGGGCTTGATCGTCGAGGCGTCCGGGCCGCCGGCCTTCGCACCGCACATGTCTTACTCCTGAAGAGGTCGGTCGGGAGGGGTTACTTGCCGGAGCCGAGCTCGATCGGCACGCCGACGAGGGAGCCGTACTCGGTCCAGGAGCCGTCGTAGTTCTTGACGTTCTCCACACCGAGCAGCTCGTGCAGCACGAACCAGGTCAGCGCGGAACGCTCACCGATGCGGCAGTAGGCGATGGTGTCCTTGGACAGGTCGACCTGCTCGGCCTCGTAGAGCGCCTTGAGCTCGTCGTCGGACTTGAAGGTGCCGTCGTCGTTGGCGTTCTTCGACCACGGGATGTTCGCGGCGGTCGGGACGTGGCCCGGGCGCTGCGACTGCTCCTGCGGCAGGTGGGCCGGGGCGAGCAGCTTGCCGGAGAACTCGTCGGGCGAGCGCACGTCGACCAGGTTCTGGTTGCCGATCGCGGCCACGACGTCGTCGCGGAAGGCGCGGATGGACGCGTCCTGCGGCTTGGCCTTGTAGTCGGTCTTCGGACGCTCCGGCACCTCGTCGCCGGGGACCAGCTCGCGGGCGTCCAGCTCCCACTTCTTGCGGCCGCCGTCGAGGAGCTTGACGCTCTCGTGGCCGTACAGCTTGAAGTACCAGTAGGCGTACGAGGCGAACCAGTTGTTGTTGCCGCCGTAGAGGACGACCGTGTGGTCGTTGGCGATGCCCTTGTCCGACAGGAGCTTCTCGAAGCCCTCCTGGTCGACGAAGTCACGGCGGACCGGGTCCTGCAGGTCCTTGGTCCAGTCGATCCGGACGGCGTTCTTGATGTGGTTCTTCTCGTAGGCGGTGGTGTCCTCGTCCACCTCGACGATGACGACGGTCGGGTCGTCCAGGTGCTCCTGGACCCAGTCGGCGTCGACCAGGACGTCGCTGCGGCTCATGCTTGTTCTCCTCCGGGGCAGTTGCGGCGGGGCGTGCGGGTGAGAGGGTGCGCGCGAACTCGGCGGGCCGGCGCACGGGCGCCCTCAGCGGGGCGGGACGGGGATACGGACGGCGGAGCGCCCGCTCATCAGAAAGTGCGACAGAGCATGGCGGCGACACGGCACAGGTCCACTGCCCGCCGCTTCGTGAGATCCGCCTGTCCCCTCGACCGGAGGACGCTCGTCTGACACTGCATGGGTCCGATCGTAAGGACGGACGGGTACGCATGTCACCGGCGTGTCGCATGATGAGACGCGATCGTCCGCAATACGGGACGCGACCTCCCGGAAACCGCGGTTCCCGCGCCCCGTCCGCCCGGACGGACGCGACCGCACCTGCCCTGCGGACACGCCCGTCTCACCTCTCGGACAGTGCCCTCCTCACCCGGCCAGCCGGACGTCGGACCCCTTCACCGTGATCTCCACCCCGTCCTCCGCGGCCTCGACCCTGTCCAGCCGGATGCCGCCGGGCAGTCCGTCGATCCGCTGCTCGAAGTCGATGATCCGCCGCACGCTGGCCTCGACGATCGCGACCCCGCTGAGCGCCGGTACCGCGTCGGCCCTCACCCGCACGGTCTCGCCGTCCACGACCGTCACGGAACTCAGCACGGGCACCGGCTCGGGCAGTTCGGCGCCCAGCACGGCGATCTCCACCGCGACCTCGATCTTCCCGTTGCCGCCGTCGGACAGGCCGACGACCCGGGCGGTGACGCCGGGACCCACCCGGCCGGGCTCGGACGTGACGCTCTTGAGCAGCTCGCCGTAGGCGATGGTGGCCGTGCCGGTGGCGCTGTCGGCGACCGCGGAGCCGAAGTCGGCGGAGAAGTCGACGCCGCGCAGGTCCGCGCGGAGGTCGGCGATGCGGATCGTCCGGGCGTCGTCGCCGGTGCCGGCCTCGTAGTCGTGGATGCCCACCCGCACCTCGTCGAGGGTGCCGTCGGCGAGCTGGGTCAGGAACGGGAAGCCGCTGATCGACACGTCGGGCGTGTCCGCCAGGTCCTCGGTCGCCTTCAGGCGGTCGGCGGCCTCGCCCTCGGCGATGTTGACGGCCACGCGGTCGACGACGACGAAGAGGGCGCCGAGGATCGCTGTGATGACGAGCAGTATTCGCAGTGCGCGCATGCGGTGTCCCTCACCCGGCGTTCTCGACGACGTCGTCCCGCGAGGGTAGCGCCGCGGGGGGTGGGGGCCGGGGATTGTGGATCACTTGTGACAGGGGGCTGCGCGGCCCTGTTCGTCACCGGGTGCCCGGCGCCGGTTCGGGCCGGGGGGGGTTGTTCGCGCGGCCCACCCGTGCCGCCCTGGGGGGCACCTCCCAGGCCCTTTCGGGCTCTGGGGGAGGCACGACTGCCCGCGGGGACGGCGCCCGCGGCGCGGAGGGGGTGGGGCGGGGGTGGCCGCCCGCAGCGGCCGGCGCGTCCGCACCCCGCACCTCTTCCAGCACGCGTGATCCGCGCCGGTCCGAGGACGGACACCCCCGGCCCGGCCCCGACCCACCCACCGGCCGCAGGCACCGCACCCGCAGGCACCGCACCCGCAGGCGTCCCCGTCAGGCGAGGAGGCGGGGCAGGGTGTAGACCGCGGGAGCGGCGGCGGCCAGGGGCAGCGCCACGCCCGCCGTGAAGTGGACGAAGCGGGACGGGTAGTCGTAGGCGGCCACCCGGTGGCCGACCAGCGCACAGACCGCCGCGCCCGCCCCGAGCACCGCCCCCGTCGAACCGTCGACGGCGAACCCCGCCCCCGCCGCCGCCAGCAGCGCGACCACCACGGACACCGGCGTCGGCAACGGCAGCGCCCGCACCACCACCCCCGCCGCCACGGACACCGCACCCGCGGTCACCGCGGACGCGTCCGCCGCCAGGTACCCGCTCGCCGCGATCGCCAGCGCCGCCGCCACCACCGTGGCCGTCAGGCCGTACATCCGCTCGTCGGGATCCGCGTGCGACCGCAGCTGCAGCACCAGCGACAGCAGCACCCACACCCCCAGCGTCCCCAGGATCGCCGCCGGCGACCGGCCGGACGCCAGCAGCGCCACGTCCGCGGCCAGCGCGCCGAGGAACCCGAGCGCGATCCCCTGCCGCGCGGGCCACATCCCGTTCAGCCGGAACCAGCCCGCCGCCGTGAGCCCCTGGAGCACCACCAACGGCACCAGCAGCGCGTACGTCCCCAGCGCCGCCCCGCCGGCCAGCAACAGCCCCAGCAGCGCGGTGAGCACCGCCGGCTGCACCCCGGGCTCGATGATCGGCGACCGCCCCTCGGCCCGCGCCCGCTGCGCGTCGGTGACCCGCGTGTTCCCGCCCAGCGTGGCCGGCCCGTACTCGGGCTCAGCAGCCGCCGGCCCGGCCGGAGCCTCCGGAGTCACCGGCACCGCGGAAGCCGCAGGGGCCGCAGGAGCCGCCACCGGCGGCTGCATCTGCGTCTCCCACGTCTGCCCCTGCCACTGCTGTGTGTACTGCTGGTCCGCGTACGGCTCCCCGTACGCCTCCGGATACCCCTGCTGCCCGGACGGCCAGCCGCCCTGAGCCTGCGGATCCTGGTACGGGTCGTAGGCCCCGTACGGCTGGTTCGTCATCGCTCATCCTCCTGCGAACGGCGGAAGCACCTCGACCGTGCCACCGTCGGCCAGCCGTACCGTCTCATGCGCGCGCTTTCCCACGGGATCACCGTCGACGAGGAACGAGCACCGCAGCAGCACGCGCGCGAGTTCGCCGGAGTGCCGCCCGCGCACCGCGTCGAGCGCCTCGGCGAGCGTGCCCGCCTCGTACGCCTCCTCGGCCACCCCGGCCGCGGCCTTGGCTGCGGCCCAGTACCGCACCGTGACCTTTGCCATCTGCTGATTCCTCATGAGGTTGACGGTGAACACCGTCAGGCTAGCCCGCCCTGTCCACCACCCAGTCCCCGATCCGCCCCAGCAGCTCCTCCGGCGCCGCGTTCTCCGCGTGTCCCATGCCGTGCTCGACCCACAGTTCCCCGTGCTCCCCGGCGGCGGCCGCCAGCGTCCGCGGGTGGTCGAGCGGGAAGTAGCCGTCCTGGTCCCCGTGCACGATCAGCAGCGGCGTGGGCGCGATCCGCGGCACCGCCTCGACGGGCGAGACCGGCACCGGGTCCCACTGCCGGTGGTGGATCCGCGTCCGCAGCCCGTACCGCCCCACCAGCCGCCCGGACGGCCGGGTCACCAGCCAGTGCAGCCGCCGCATGGGCGCGGTCCCCCGGTAGAACCACCGCGCGGGCGCGCTCACCGAGACGACGGCGTCGACCCCGGCGCCCGCACCCCCCGTGCCGCCCGCACCCCCCGTACCGCCGGCACCCCCCGTACCGCCCGCACCCCCCGCGGCATGCCGCAGCACCACCGAGCCCCCCATGGAGAACCCGACGGTGGCCACCCGCGCGTACCCCAGCTCGCGCGCCCACCCCACCACCGCCGCGAGATCGAGCACCTCCCGGTCCCCCACGGTCGACCGCCCGCCCGACGCCCCGTGCCCCCGGAAGGAGAACGTCACGACGCCCCCGTACCGCGCGAGGACCCGCGCCACCCGCCGCACGTGCGGCCGGTCCGCGTCCCCGGTGAACCCGTGCGCGATCACGAAAACGAGATCAGCGGAAGGGGCGTCCCCCGGTTCGTATACGGAATCGATCGCCACCCCGTCCGCGGTGCGCAGGAACGTCCGCAAAGGCGCCCGGTCCCGCGTTACGTCAGCCGTCTCGGAATACGGACGAATGGTGGATCGCGCGGTGGATCGCGCCACATGACCTGCCCGACCGGTGCTCATGTCGGCTATTCTGCTGCGAAGAGGACTCGGGCAGTGAAGCCCCCGGGTCCTTTTGTGCTTTCGGGAGCGTTGTATACGAAGGCGGGAAACCGCCGGTGTACGGGCCGTCGAACGCACGCAGCAATGCCGTAAACGTCCTCGCAGGGACCGAGGAGGAACCAGACGTTATGGGCGAGCGAACCGTGCACGAGCGAACGACGACCGGGGCCGGTGGGGTGCGATGAGCTCTCTGCTGCTCCTGACCAACGCCCTCCAGCCGTCGACGGAGGTGCTCCCCGCCCTCGGTCTGCTGCTGCACAACGTGCGCGTGGCCCCCGCGGAGGGCCCCGCCCTCGTCGACACCCCCGGCGCCGACGTGATCCTGATCGACGGCCGCCGCGACCTCCCGCAGGTCCGCAGCCTGTGTCAGCTGCTGCGCTCCACCGGCCCCGGCTGCCCCCTCGTCCTGGTCGTGACCGAGGGCGGCCTGGCCGCCGTCACCGCGGACTGGGGCATCGACGACGTCCTCCTGGACACCGCGGGCCCGGCCGAGGTGGAGGCCCGCCTGCGCCTCGCCATGGGCCGCCAGCAGATCGTCAACGACGATTCCCCGATGGAGATCCGCAACGGCGATCTGTCGGTCGACGAGGCGACGTATTCCGCGAAACTCAAGGGCCGGGTCCTCGACCTGACCTTCAAGGAATTCGAACTGCTCAAATACCTCGCGCAGCACCCCGGCCGGGTCTTCACCCGCGCCCAGCTGCTGCAGGAGGTCTGGGGCTACGACTACTTCGGCGGCACCCGCACGGTCGACGTCCACGTACGGCGGCTGCGCGCCAAACTCGGTCCCGAGCACGAGTCGCTGATCGGCACCGTCCGCAACGTCGGCTACCGGTTCGTCACCCCCGAGAAGCCCGAGAAGCCGGCGCGCGCCGCGGAGGAGCCCCGGGCCGAGGAGAGGACGGACACCGCGGAAGCGGCCTCATCCAAGGTGTGATACGCCCTGCCCGTACCGGGTATATCCGCGTAGACTCCGCGCGTGGCCAAGGTAACCAGGGATGACGTGGCGCGGCTGGCGGGGACGTCCACCGCCGTCGTCAGCTATGTCATCAACAACGGACCCCGGCCGGTCGCCCCGGCCACGCGCGAGCGCGTCCTCGCCGCGATCAAGGAGCTGGGGTACCGGCCGGACCGGGTCGCCCAGGCGATGGCCTCGCGGCGCACGGACCTCATAGGCCTGATCATCCCGGACGCCCGTCAGCCGTTCTTCGGCGAGATGGCGCACGCGGTCGAGCAGGCCGCCTCCGAGCGCGGGAAGATGGTGCTCGTCGGCAACACCGACTACATCGCCGAGCGCGAGGTCCACTATCTGCGGGCCTTCCTCGGGATGCGGGTCTCCGGCCTGATCCTGGTCAGCCACGCGCTCAACGACCAGGCGGCCGCGGAGATCGAGGCGTGGGACGCCCGGGTCGTGCTGCTGCACGAGCGCCCGGAGGCGATCGACGACGTCGCCGTCGTCACCGACGACCTCGGCGGCGCCCAGCTCGCCGTGCGCCACCTGCTGGAACACGGCAACGCGTACGTGGCCTGCGTCGGCGGCACCGCGGAGACCCCCGCCGTCGGCGACCCGGTCTCCGACCACGTCGAGGGCTGGCGGCGCGCGATGGAGGAGGCCGGCATCCCCACCGAGGGCCGCCTCTTCGAGGCCCCGTACAACCGCTACGACGCCTACCGTGTCGGTCTGGACATCCTCTCCGGCCCGGACCGCCCGCCCGCGGTCTTCTGCTCCACCGACGACCAGGCGATCGGCATCCTGCGCGCCGCGCGGGAGCTGCGGATCGACGTGCCGGGCGAGCTGGCGGTCGCCGGGTTCGACGACATCAAGGAGGCCGCGCTCGCGGACCCGCCGCTGACCACGGTCGCCTCCGACCGTTCGGCGATGGCCCGCTCTGCGGTCGACCTCGTCCTGGACGACGGTGTGCGGGTGGCGGGCTCGCGCCGCGAGCGGCTGAAGGTGTACCCGTCCCGCCTGGTGGTCCGCCACTCCTGCGGCTGCGCGTAACCGGCTCCCGCGACCGGGCCCGCGCTCCTTATATCGGGCATACGAGGTTCTGCCGGGCTTCTCAGCACACACTCAGCCCGCTCTCATCGTCGGGCGCGAGGCTCGGAACCATGACCGAGAGCCTCCGCCCCAGCGGCGAGTACGGAAGCCCCGCCCCGGTGACCCCCGAGTGGCCGCCCCCGCCGGCGTACGCGCCGCCCCGGCAGCCCGCGCCGGAGTCCGCCCAGGGGTTCCCGCGGGAACCCGCACCGCAGCCCGCGCGCAGGAGGCGCGCCCGCGGCCCGGCGGCCCTGCTCGCCGCCGTGGCGATCGTCGCGGCGGCCGTGGGCGGCGGCACCGCCTACGGCATCCAGGAGCTGGCCGGCGGCGACACCGCGGCCGCCGGCTCGACCGGCACCCACGTCGTCCCGTCGAGCCAGAGGGGCACGGTGGCCGGCGTGGCCGAGGCGGTCGCCCCGAGCATCGTCGAGATCAGCGCCACCTCCAACGAGGGCTCCTCCACCGGCTCCGGCGTGATCATCACGTCCGACGGCGAGATCGTCACCAACAACCACGTCGTGTCCGGGGCCTCCTCGGTCACGGTGCGGACCAGCGACGGCACGACGTACCCGGCGGACGTCGTCGGCACCGACAGCAGCAAGGACCTCGCCCTGATCGAGCTGGAGGACGCCTCCGGCCTGCGGGCGGCCACCCTCGGCGACTCCGACGGCGTGCGGGTCGGCGACCAGGTCGTGGCGATCGGCTCCCCGGAGGGCCTGACCGGGACGGTGACCAGCGGCATCGTCTCGGCCCTCGACCGCGACGTGACGGTCTCCACGGACGAGAGCCAGGGGCAGCAGCAGCGGCAGCAGGGCGGCGGCTGGCCGTTCGAGTACGGCGGCCGGGAGTTCAACGGCGACACGGGCGGCTCCACGACGACGTACCAGGCGATCCAGACCGACGCCTCCCTGAACCCGGGCAACTCCGGCGGCGCGCTGATCGACATGAACGGCGACGTCATCGGCATCAACTCGGCGATCTACGCGGCGAGCGGCAGCGACTCGTCCTCCTCCGACGCGGGCAGCGTGGGCCTGGGCTTCGCCATCCCGGTGAACACCGTCAAGACGGACCTGTCGGCGCTGCGCTCCGGCTCGACGACCTGACCCGCCGCCCCGCGTACCGTGCAAGGCTGAAGGTCCGACCCCGTAGAGAGCCGTGAGGAACCCGAGCCCATGAGCCCCGCAGAAGGCGACCGTGACCCCCGGCGCATCCTGATCGTCGACGACGAGCCGGCGGTGCGCGAAGCGCTCCAGCGCAGCCTGGCCTTCGAGGGGTACGCCACCGAGGTCGCCGTCGACGGTGCGGACGCCCTGGAGAAGGCGGCGGCCTGCCGGCCCGACCTGCTCGTCCTGGACATCCAGATGCCCCGCATGGACGGCCTGACCGCCGCCCGCCGCATCCGCGCCACCGGCGACACCACGCCCATCCTGATGCTGACCGCCCGCGACACCGTCGGCGACCGGGTGACCGGCCTGGACGCGGGGGCGGACGACTACCTGGTCAAGCCGTTCGAGCTGGACGAGCTGTTCGCCCGGATCCGCGCGCTGCTGCGCCGCAGCTCGTACGCGGCGGCGGTGAACGCCTCCGCCGCGTCCGACGACGTGCTCGCCTTCGCCGACCTGCGCATGGACCTGGCGACCCGCGAGGTCACGCGCGGCGCCCGACGGGTGGAGCTGACCCGCACGGAGTTCACCCTCCTCGAGATGTTCATGGCCCACCCGCGCCAGGTGCTCACCCGCGAGCAGATCCTGAAGGCGGTCTGGGGCTTCGACTTCGAGCCCTCGTCCAACTCGCTCGACGTGTACGTCATGTACCTGCGCCGCAAGACCGAGGCGGGCGGCGAGCCGCGCCTGGTGCACACGGTGCGGGGGGTGGGGTACGTGCTGCGGCAGGGCGGCGCGGAGTGAGCGGGCTGGTCCGCCGCGTCCGCGCCCTGCCCCTCAGGGCCCGGCTGTCACTGCTGGTGGCGGCGGCGGTGGCGTTCGCGGTGGCGGTGGTGGCGGCGGCGTGCTGGTTCGTGGTGAAGAGCGTGCTGGTGAACTCGCTGGACGAGGCCCTGAAGGCGAACCGCATGAACGGGCAGCAGGTGAGCAAGTACCTCGACCTGCGCACCGGCCTGTGCGCCCACGACCCCGTCACCCACGAGGAGAACCCCTTCGGCTCGTCCGTACAGCTCGTGGACAGCGAGGGCGGGAGCTGCCTCATCATCGGCACGGAGGAGGTCCCGCTCACCGGCGCCGACCGCGCCGTCGCCGAGGGCGCGTCCACCGACGCGCTGCACGACGCGACGGGCTCCGACGGCGGGCGGTACCGGGTCTTCACCTACGCCGTGCCCGGCCTGCGGGACGTCGCCGTCTCCGCCGCGCGCCCGCTGAGCGAGGTGGACGACTCCCTCAACAACCTGGCGCTGGTCCTGGTCTTCGTCGCGGGCGCGGGGGTCGTGGGCGCCGCCGCCGCCGGACTCTGGGTGGCCCGGACCGCCCTGCGCCCCGTGGACGAACTGACCCGGGCGGTGGAGCACGTGGCCCGCACCGAGGACCTCGCCGTCCGCATCCCCGTCGACGACGCCGACGAGGACGAGATCGCCCGCCTCTCCCGCTCCTTCAACTCCATGACCTCGGCCCTCGCCAGCTCCCGCGACCTCCAGCAGCAGCTGATCGCGGACGCCGGCCACGAGCTGCGCACCCCGCTCACCTCGCTGCGCACCAACATCGAGCTCCTCACCCGCAGCGAGGAGACGGGCCGCCCGATCCCGGAGGCCGACCGCAAGGCCCTGCTCGCCTCCGTGAAGGCGCAGATGACGGAGCTGGCCGCGCTCATCGGCGACCTGCAGGAGCTGTCCCGTCCCGACACCGGCCAGCACGCGGACCGTGCCCAGATCGTCGCCTGGCAGGACGTCGTCGAGTCGGCCCTGCGCCGTGCCCGGCTGCGCGGCCCCGAACTGACCATCACGGCGGACGTCCACCCGTGGTACGTACGGGCGGAGCCGTCCGCGCTGGAGCGGGCGGTGGTCAACATCCTGGACAACGCGGTGAAGTTCAGCCCGGAGGGCGGCACGATCGACGTGCGCCTGGCCGACGGCGTCCTCACCGTCCGCGACCACGGCCCGGGCATCACCGCCGACGAACTCCCGTACGTCTTCGACCGGTTCTGGCGCTCCCCCGGCGCCCGCTCCCTGCCGGGCTCCGGCCTCGGCCTGTCCATCGTGGCCCGCACGGTGCAGCAGGCGGGCGGCGAGGTGTCCCTGACCCGGGCGGACGGCGGCGGCACCACGGCCACGGTCCGCCTGCCGGGCGCCCCGACCCCGCCGCCCGAGGTGCCCTAGCCGCGTTCGGCGGCAACCTTTCCGTGCCGGGCGGCGACCGATCGGCGTCCCCCTCCCCACACGGAACGGATCGCCGCATGAGCGAGCACCGCAGCACGGCCCGGCACCGCAGGTCCAGGAAGCTCCTGACCGTCGGCCTCCCCGTGGCCCTGGCCACCGCCGGGCTCCTGGTCCACGGCAGCGGCCTCCTCCCCCAGCAGGAGGCGTCCGCCGCGGCGGCGGCCGCCCCCGCCTGGGCCACCGCCACCGCCGACGGCTTCGCCTCCGTCGACGCGCTCGGCCAGGACGGCACGTACGGCGGCCGGGACGGCAGGACCGTCACCGTGCGGACGCAGGCGGACCTGGAGAAGTACGCCACGGCCGCCGAGCCGTACGTCATCGTCGTGGCCGGGACGATCACGATGAACCCGGTCGGCAAGGAGATCAAGGTCGCCTCCGACAAGACGATCGTGGGCTCCGGCACGTCCGGGCACATCGTCGGCGGGGGCTTCCTCCTCGGCCGGGGCGTGCACAACGTGATCATCCGCAACCTGACGATCCGGGACGCCTACCAGGGCGTCTGGAACGACAAGGAGCACGACTTCGACGCGATCCAGATGGACGGCGCCCACCACGTCTGGATCGACCACAACGACCTGCGGAACATGGCGGACGGCCTGATCGACGTCCGCAAGGACAGCACGTACGTGACGGTCTCCTGGAACAGGCTGAGCCGGAACAACAAGACCTTCGGCATCGGCTGGACCGAGAACGTCACCACGGACATCACGATCCACCACAACTGGTTCCGCGAGACCGAGCAGCGCAACCCCTCCACGGACAACGCCGCCCACGCGCACCTCTACAACAACTTCCTCGAGGACGTCGCGAACACGGGCATCACCTCCTCGTACGGCAACTACTCGCGCGGCGGCACCCGGATGGTCCTGGAGAACAGCTACTTCCAGGGCATGAGGAACCCGGTCGTCAAGGACGCGACGGCGACGGTCGTGCAGCGCGGCAACGTCTTCTCGGGCACGTCGGGACGGAACGAGAGCGGCGGTACGGCGTTCGACCCGAAGACGTACTACGCGTACACGCTGGACGAGGCGGCGGACGTGCCGTCGCTGCTGACGTCGGGCACGGGCCCGCGCACGGCCATCGGCACGACGGCGGCGGAGGTCTCCACGAGGGCCGCGAAGGCCGCGGCGGCCACCACGCTCACCGTCGCCAAGGACGGCACCGGCCAGTACAGGACGGTCCAGGCGGCGGTGAACGCCGTCCCCGCGAACAACGCCTCCCGCGTGGTGATCTCCATCAAGCCGGGCACGTACCGCGAGACGGTCAAGGTCCCGTCCAACAAGCCGCACGTCACCTTCCAGGGCACCGGCGGCAGCCGCAAGGACACGGTGATCGTCTACAACAACGCGGCCGGCACCCGGAAGCCGGACGGCTCGGGCACCTACGGCACCTCCGGCAGCGCCACGGTCGCCGTGGAGGCCGACGACTTCCAGGCCCGCAACCTGACGGTCTCCAACGACTTCGACGAGGGCGCCAACCAGTCCCTCTCCGGCCACCAGGCGGTCGCCCTGCGCACGGCGGCCGACAAGGTCTTCCTGGACGGCGTGATCGTCGAGGGCGACCAGGACACCCTCCTGCTCGACACGGCCGCCAAGGACAAGCCGGGCCGGGTCTACGTCACCAACTCCTACGTCGTCGGGAACGTCGACTTCATCTTCGGCCGGGCCACCGCGGTGATCGACCGCTCGGTCATCACCCTGAAGAAGCGCTGGGACGGCTCCTCCGCCGGCTACGTCACGGCCCCGAGCACGGCCGCGAACCGCAAGGGCATCCTCATCGCCAACTCGACGGTGGGCGGCGGCGTCTCCGACCGCACCTTCCACCTCGGCCGTCCCTGGCACGCCGGCGGCGACGCCTCCCTGGACCCGCAGACCACGGTCCGCAACACCAGCCTCAGCGCCGCGATCCGCACCACGCCCTGGACCGACATGAGCGGCTTCTCCTGGAGGGACGACCGCTTCGCCGAGTACAGGAACACCGGCGCGGGGTCCGGTTCGGCGAGCTCCGACCGCCCCCACCTGACCGACGCCCAGGCGGCCGACCAGGAGGTCGCCGACTGGCTGGCGGGCTGGACGCCCTCGGCCTCCTGACCCCCTCGTGTCCGGTCCCGCGTCCTCCTCGGCGTGGGGCCGGGCGTCTCAGTGGAAGCCGAGCATGCCGGGGGAGTCGATGTCGACCGTGAGGACACCGGGCGGGTAGTCGTCCTCCCTGCCGGTCAGGATGATCGGCATGCCCCCGGTCTCCATGTGCGGGGTGGCGATGTGGAGGGCGTGACAGGTGTCGGTGCCGCCCCGGCCCTCCCTGTGCATACCGCCACCCGAAAGAGGGGGTGTGACACGCTTCCGGGTATGTCGACACCACCGGACGGACTGCCCGTCTACCGCGTACTGACCGGTCCCGACGACCCCGCCTTCTGCCGCCGGGTGAGCGAGGCGCTGGAGCTGGGGTACAGGCTGCACGAAGGGCCTGCCGTCACCTTCGACGGTGAGCGGGTGATCGTCGCGCAGGCGGTCGTGTGGCCCGGGTAGGGGCACGGACGCGCGTCGGGGCCGGTACGGGGCGTGTTCACCGCCCCGTACCGGCCCCCGACGACGCCTACCGCACGATGGTGATGCGGTCCGCCTTCGGCGGGGCGATCGGGGTCGTGGGCGTCGAGTTGGCCGTCAGGTACCGCTCCAGGGCCGTCAGGTCGTCCTCGCCGACCAGGTCGTTCGTGCCCTGGCCCAGGGTCGGGAAGCCGTCGCCGCCGCCCGCGAGGAAGCTGTTCGTCGCGACGCGGTAGGTGGCGGAGGGGTCGATGGGCGAGCCGTCGAGCCGGATCGAGTCCGTGACCACGCGGTCCGCGCCGGTCTTCGTCAGGTCCAGGGTGTAGGTGAGCCCGCCCGAGACCTGGAGGATCTTCGGGGCCGCCTCGTTCGGGCCGCTGACCTGCTCCTTCAGGGCCTGGACGAGCTGCGCCCCGGTGAAGTCCTGGAGGTTGACCGTGTTGGCGAACGGCTGGACGGTGAAGGCCTCGGCGAAGGTCACCACGCCGTCGCCCTCCGCGCCGGAGGCCGCGTGGGTGAGGGACGCGCGGATGCCGCCGGGGTTCATCAGCGCCAGGTCGGTCTCCGCGTCCAGCGTCCTGCCGTACGCCAGCTGCGCGTCGGCGATCAGGTCGCCGAGCGGGGACTCCGTGCCGTCCTTGACGACGTCACCGGAGATGTAGCCGATCGGACGGTTGCCGATGGGGGCGGCGAGGGTGTTCCACTTGTCGATCAGGCGGGTCATGTCGGGCGCCTTGGGGACGTCCCGGCTCACCACGTGGTTCGCGGACTTCACGGCCGTACGGACGATGTCACCCGTCGCGCGGTCGTAGGTCAGCGTGGTGTCCGTGTAGAGGCGGCCGAAGGACGCGGCCGAGGTGACCGTGCGGGGCTTGCCCGCCGGGTCGGGGATGGTGCACACGTACGCGTTGTGGGTGTGGCCGGTGACCAGCGCGTCCACCTGCGGCGAGACGTTCTTCGCGATGTCCGCGATCGGGCCGGAGACGCCGTCGCCGGCGCCCGGGGAGTCGCAGTCGTAGTTGTAGGAGGACGAGGCCGGGAAGCCGCCCTCGTGGATCAGCGCCACGATCGACTTCACGCCCTGGCGCTGCAGCTCCTCGGCGTACTTGTTGATCGTCTCGACCTCGTCCTCGAAGGCGAGGCCCTTCACGCCCTCCGCCGAGACGATGTCCGGGGTGCCCTCCAGGGTCACGCCGATGAAGCCGACCTTGACGCCCTGCTTCTTCCACACCCAGTACGGCTCGAGGAGGGGCTTCTTCGTCCTCTCGTCCAGGACGTTCGCCGTCAGGTACGGGAAGTCGGCGCCCTTGAACCGCTTGTCGGCGTAGCAGCCCTCGGTGGGGTGGCAGCCGCCGTTCTGGAGCCGGGCCAGTTCCTTCGCGCCCTCGTCGAACTCGTGGTTGCCCACGCTCGTCACGTCGAGGTCGAGCTTGTTCAGCGCCTCGATGGTGGGCTCGTCGTGGAAGAGGCCCGACAGGAGCGGGGACGCGCCGACCATGTCGCCGCCGGCGGCGGTGACGGAGTAGCGGTTGCCCTTGCGCGCCTCGCGCAGGTGGGTGGCGAGGTACTCCACGCCACCCGCGTCGACGGTCTTCGTCGTGCCGTCGGGCTGGAGTTCGGTGACCCGGCCGGAGGAGCCGGACGGCGGCTCCAGGTTGCCGTGCAGGTCGTTGAAGGACAGCAGTTGCACGTCCTGGTAACGGCCGTGGCGGCCGTTCTCGCCCTTGTGGCCGTGGTCCTCGCCCGCGCTCGCCGCCCCGGGCAGGGCGGCGGCGGCCAGCGCGCCGGTGGTGAGCACACCGGCGGCGGTCGCGAGGAGACGGTGGGTACGGCGTCTGCGGCGTTGGTGGTGCGCCGGGGATGTGGCTGGCATGCGCCCCCCTGTGGGTCCGAGTGGGTACCGGCGCAGCCTAGAGTCAACGCGCGTAGCGCAACAGGGGCTCCAGGGTTACGGCCTGGTTTAACTTTCGCCGACACCGCCACGGCCCGTTCCGCGGCCGCCTCCCCTTAATCTCGTACGCATGACCAGCGACGACTTCGCACGGCCCGGCCGCCCCCGCTCGCTCCAGACGTACGCCGCGCTCGGCCCCGGGCAGACCGAGGCGGTGCTCGCCCTGCTCGCCGAGGCCGCCCGGGCCGACGGGCAGCAGGCGGTGTCCGAGCAGGGGCGGCTGCAGCTGCGCGGCGGGGAGCGCGAGGGGGTCTCGCACCTGTTGCTCTCCGTGGGCGACGAACTCGTCGGGTACGCCCAGCTGGAGGAGACCGATCCGGTGGAGCCGCCGGCCGCCGAGCTGGTCGTGCACCCCGCGCACCGGGGCTGCGGACACGGGCGGGCGCTCGGTTCGGCGCTGCTCGCCGCCTCCGGGAAGCGGCTGCGGGTGTGGGCGCACGGCGGCCACACCGCCGCCCGGCACCTCGCGCAGGTCCTCGGCCTGACGCTGTTCCGGGAGCTGCGGCAGATGCGGCGGCCGTTGACCGGGATGGACCTGCCCGACCCGGTGCTGCCGGAGGGCGTGGGCGTGCGCACCTTCGTGCCCGGCCGGGACGACGCCGCCTGGCTCGCGCTGAACGCCGCCGCCTTCGCCCACCACCCCGAGCAGGGCTCCCTCACCCAGCGCGACCTCGACGACCGCAAGGCCGAGGCGTGGTTCGACCCCGAGGGCTTCTTCCTGGCGGAGCGGGACGGCCGGCTCGTCGGCTTCCACTGGACCAAGGTGCACGCGGCGGAGCGCCTCGGAGAGGTGTACGTCCTCGGGGTGAGCCCCGACGCCCAGGGCGGCGGCCTCGGCAAGTCCCTCACCACGATCGGGCTGCGGCACCTGGCGGCCGCGGGACTGCCGACGGCCATGCTCTACGTCGACGCCGACAACGAGGCGGCGGTCTCCGTCTACGAGCGGCTGGGCTTCGTCACGCACGAGACGGACCTGATGTACCGGACGGAGACCTGAGCCCGCGAGGAGCGGGGCGGCGCCCCGGCTCCGCCGCGCACACCACGCCCACCACCGCCGCCGCGCACAGCAGCACCGCCCGGCGGCCGTGGGCCGCCGCTCCCGTCGCGCCGTCCGGGGCCGTGGACGGCGCCCGGCTCCCGGGGACCGGCGGCGGCCGCCGGGACCGACCCGCCGAGCAGCGACGCGGCGACCGCCCGACCCGGCCGGGCGCCGTCCCCGCGGCGGGCCGCGAGGGCCGCCCCGGCCGGGGCGAGGACCGTCGCCGCCTCCAGGCCGATCCCGGCGGCCGGCGGGCGTAGACGCCTCCCGCACGACGCCGTCGACGATCCCCGCGCCGGCGCACCGGCTCGCGCATCCGGGCGGCCGGCCGCGGCGCGCGGCGACTCCCCGTCGCTCCTCGTTCCGCTGTCGCCCTCTCATCTGCCGGGCCCGGCCGATCGGTTCACAGAAGGCACGGCGACACCGCTTGACTTTCCGACCACCCTTGCACCACCCTTTCACTACTCAATTAGTGAAAGGGTGGTTGTCGAGTGATCGACTACCGCATCGACCGGCACAGCGGCGTGGCCACCTACGTCCAGATCGTGCAGCAGACCAAACAGGCCCTGCGCCTCGGCCTGCTGGCACCCGGCGACAAGCTGCCCACGGCCCGTGAAGTAGTCGAAGCCACCGCCGTCAACCCCAACACCGTGCTGAAGGCCTACCGGGAACTGGAACGCGAAGGGCTGGTGGAGGCCCGGCGCGGCCTCGGCACCTTCGTACGGCGCTCGCTGGGCGCCGCCCCCGCCGACTCCCCGCTCCGTGCGGAGCTGGAGGACTGGGCGTCCCGGGCCCGCGGGTCCGGACTGGAGCGGGAGGACGTGGCCGCGCTCTTCACCGCCGTGCTCGAAACCCACTACCCGGTACGGACGCCGGACCCCGCACATCCGAAGACCCCTCAGGGAGACCCGTCATGACCGTTCCGGCCATCGAGGCGGACGCGCTCGGCAAGCGCTTCGGCCGGCGCGCGGCGTGGGCGCTGCGCGACTGTTCCTTCCGGCTGCCGGCCGGCCGCGTCTGCGCCGTCGTCGGCCCCAACGGCGCGGGCAAGTCCACACTGCTCGCGATCACCGCCGGGCTGCTCGCCCCCACCGAGGGCACGGTCACCGTCCTCGGCGCCGGCCCGGCGACGGCCCGCCCCCGGGTCGGCTTCGTCGACCAGGACAAGCCGCTGTACCCGCAGCTCACCGTCGCCGAGACGCTGCGCATGGGCGCCGACCTGAACCCGGGCCGCTGGGACGCCGACACCGCCGACCGGGTCGTCGCCGGCGGCGGCCTGGACCCGGGCAAGCGGATCCGCGCGCTCTCCGGCGGCCAGCGCACCCGCGTGGCCCTCGCGCTCGCCCTCGCCAAGCGGCCCGAACTGCTGCTCCTCGACGAGCCGATGGCCGACCTCGACCCGCTGGCCCGGCACGAGCTGATGGGCGTCCTGATGGGGCAGGCCGCCGCGCACGGGACGACGATCGTGATGTCCTCGCACGTCGTCGCCGAGCTGGAGGACTCCTGCGACCACCTGCTGCTGATCGGCGGCGGCCGGGTCCGCCTCGCCGGCGAGATCGACGACCTGCTGGCCGCCCACACCCGCGTCTCCGCCCCGGCGACGACGGACCTGGCCCCGCACGACGTCGTGGAGTCCCGCACCACCGGCCGCCGGCTCAGCGCGCTGATCCGCCCGTCCGGCCCGCTGCCCGGCGACTGGCGCACCGGCGCGCCGTCCCTGGAGGAGCTCGTCCTGTCCTACCTGCGCAACCCCGAGGCCCCCGCCCCGGCCGACCCCATGAAGGCTGCCGCATGACCGCCGCCCTGACCGCCCCGGCCACCACCGACCGCCCCGCACCCGCGCCCCGGCAACTGCGCTGGCTGCTGCGGCTGCACCGCCCGGCCCTCCTCACCGGCGCGGCGGTCGTGCTGCTGCTCGGCGCGGCCCTGCTGTGGCTCGGCGGCCCGCTCACCGACGCCTCGGCGGCGGCCTGGAAGCAGTACAACGCCTGCGGCTCCACCCCGACATGCAGCTACGACCAGGACTCGATCCTGCTCCACAAGGACGTCTACACCTATACGAACTTCGCCGTGCTCGCCGTGCCGTTCCTGGTCGCCGCCTGGGCCGGCGGCTCGCTGACCGGCCGCGAGATGGAGTCCGGCACGGCCCGCCTCGCCTGGACCCAGAGCGTCTCCCCGGCCCGCTGGCTGGCCTCCCGGCTCGCCCTCCCGGCCGTGCTGAGCACCGCCGCGACCGGCCTGCTGGCCTGGCTGCACCGCCTGGCCTGGACGGCGGCCGACGGCCGCGTCGGCACCACCAATTCGTGGGACCACTTCCCCACGTTCTACGCCAACGGCACCGTCCCGGTGGCCCTGGCCCTCGCCGGGCTGGCCGCGGGCGTCCTCGCGGGGCTGCTGCTGCGCCGCGCCCTGGGCGCGCTCGCCGCGGCCACCGTCGCGCTCGGGGCGCTGTGGGCGGCCGTCCACACCGCCCTGCCGCACCTGTGGCCCACGGCCACCGAGACCAGCGGCCTGCGGGACGGCCCCACCGGGCTGGGCATCATGGTCGGCCAAGGCGTGGTGACCGCCGACGGCGACCGGCTGGACCTCCCCTGCTACACCAGCATGATGCCCGGGTGCGAGTCGACACTGTCCGACATGGGCGCCGTCGGCTTCTACCGCGACGTCCACCCCGCCGCCCACTACTGGCCGCTCCAGCTGGTCGCCTCCGGCGCCCTGCTCGCCGTCGCCGCGCTGCTGGCCTACGCGGCCTTCCGGCTGCTGCGCCGCCGCACGGCCTGACGCCCGTGTCCGTACGCCCCTCCCGGCGGGGAGGGGCGTACGGCTCCCCGCGCCGGGACCCGCACCCCCGCGGGCCGCCGCCCGATATCCGGGACGTCATGTCGCCGTAACCGTCGATTCAGACAGGCTTGCGACGCTCGGCCAATGCATCCCGCCGTGCCAGAGCCCGCACCGCCCCGAAGGGTGAACGGGGGGAACGGGAACGCCCCAGGGCCACCACCGCTCCCACCCGCGCGTTCCGACGCGCCCGTGACGCCGACGGCGCGGAACAATGGGGCCATGAGCCAGCCCAACGCCCAGGCACAGCACCCCCAGCCCTCCGTGGGCTCCATAGCCGCCCACCGCCCGCACACCGTGGCCGGAGTGGTCTCCGACCTGGAACCCGACATCGACGCGGACCTCGACGGTTACGAGGAGTCGGTGGCGGACGGCGCCACCCCGCTCCCCCAGGGCCGCTTCCTCGACCGGGAGCGCAGCTGGCTCGCGTTCAACGAACGCGTCCTCGAACTCGCCGAGGACCCCGCCACGCCCCTGCTGGAGCGCGCCAACTTCCTGGCGATCTTCGCCAGCAACCTGGACGAGTTCTTCATGGTCCGCGTGGCCGGCCTCAAGCGCCGCATCGCCACCGGGGTCGCCACCCGCTCCGCCTCCGGCCTCCAGCCCCGCGAGGTGCTGGAGATGATCTGGGCCCGCTCCCGCGAGCTGATGGCCCGGCACGCCGCCTGCTACCACGAGGACGTCGCCCCCGCGCTCGCGGAGGAGGGCATCCACCTGGTCCGCTGGAACGAGCTGGCGGAGAAGGAGCAGGCCCGCCTGTTCACCCTCTTCCGGCACCAGGTCTTCCCGGTCCTCACCCCGCTCGCGGTCGACCCCGCGCACCCCTTCCCGTACATCTCGGGCCTGTCGCTGAACCTGGCCGTGGTCGTGCGCAACCCGGTCACCGGGCACAAGCACTTCGCCCGGGTGAAGGTGCCGCCGCTGCTCTCCCGCTTCCTGGAGAGCTCCCCCGGCCGCTACGTCCCCCTCGAGGACGTCATCGCCGCGCACCTGGAGGAGCTGTTCCCGGGCATGGAGGTGCTGGAGCACCACGCCTTCCGGCTCACCCGCAACGAGGACCTGGAGGTCGAGGAGGACGACGCGGAGAACCTGCTCCAGGCGCTGGAGAAGGAGCTCATGCGGCGCCGCTTCGGGCCGCCGGTGCGCCTGGAGGTCGAGGAGTCCATCGACCGCGAGGTGCTGGACCTGCTGGTGCGGGAGCTGAAGATCGGCGAGGCGGAGGTGTACCCGCTGCCGGGCCCGCTCGACCTCACCGGCCTGTTCCGCATCCACGGCCTGGACCGGCCCGAGCTGAAGTACCCGAAGTTCATCGCCGGCACCCACCGCGACCTGGCGGAGGTCGAGACGGCCTCGCAGCCCGACGTCTTCGCCGCCCTGCGCAGCCGGGACGTGCTGCTGCACCACCCGTACGACTCGTTCTCCACGTCGGTGCAGGCGTTCCTGCAGCAGGCGGCCGAGGACCCCGACGTGCTGGCCATCAAGCAGACGCTGTACCGCACCTCGGGCGACTCCCCCATAGTCGACGCGCTCATCGACGCCGCCGAGGCCGGCAAGCAGGTGCTGGTCCTGGTCGAGATCAAGGCCCGCTTCGACGAGCACGCGAACATCAAGTGGGCGCGCAAGCTGGAGGAGGCCGGCTGCCACGTCGTGTACGGCCTGGTCGGCCTGAAGACCCACTGCAAGCTGTCCCTGGTGGTCCGTCAGGAGGGCGAGACGCTACGGCGCTACAGCCACGTCGGCACCGGCAACTACCACCCGAAGACGGCCCGCCTCTACGAGGACCTCGGGCTGCTCACCGCGGACCCGCAGGTCGGCGCGGACCTCTCCGACCTGTTCAACCGGCTCTCCGGCTACTCCCGCCGCGAGACCTACCGGCGCCTCCTCGTCGCCCCCAAGTCCCTGCGGGACGGCCTGGTCTCCCGCATCGACAAGGAGGCCCAGCACCACCGCGCCGGGCGCCCCGCCTACGTCCGCATCAAGGTCAACTCGATGGTCGACGAGGCCGTCATCGACGCCTGCTACCGGGCGTCGCAGGCGGGCGTCCCGGTCGACATCTGGGTGCGCGGCATCTGCGCGATCCGGCCGGGCGTGGCGGGCCTGTCGGAGAACGTGCGGGTGCGGTCCGTCCTCGGCCGCTTCCTCGAGCACTCCCGGGTGTTCGCCTTCGGCAACGGCGGCGAGCCCGAGGTGTGGATCGGCAGCGCGGACATGATGCACCGCAACCTCGACCGCCGGATAGAGGCGCTGGTACGGGTCACCGACCCCGCTCACCGGGCGGCCCTGAACCGGCTGCTGGAGACCGGCATGTCGGACGCCACCCAGTCCTGGCACCTCGCCGCGGACGGCGAGTGGACCCGGCACGCCACGGACGCGGACGGCCAGCCCCTGCGCAACGTCCAGGAGATGCTCATAGACGCCCGGAGGCGCCGGCGTGGCACAGCGACACCTTGACCCGACGGCCGGCCCCGTACCGGCGGACGCCCTGGCCCGTTACCTGCGGGACCGGGCGACCGAGTTCCTCCGGGCGCTGCGCCTGCACCGGGAGGCCGGCGCGGGCGCGGCCGCGCCGGAGGACTCCGTCGAGGCGGCCCGCGCCCTGCGCCGCGCGGCCCGCCGCGTCAGCGCCGGCCTGCACACCTTCCAGCCGGTCCTGGACCCCGAGTGGGCGGAGGCGATGCGCCCCGAACTGGCCTGGATCTCCGCCACCCTGGCCCTGGAGGACGCCTGCGCGTCCCGCCTGGACCGCCTCCTGCTGGCCCTGCACCGCCTGTCGGGGGCACCGCCCCTGTCGGCTCTGCCGCACCCCGCGCGCACGCAGCCCGCGGGCAGTCGTGCCGCCGGGGCGATGGGGGTCCCCCCGCTCGAGCGAGGCCGGGAGCGGGGGAGGGCGGGCGCCGGGGGCACCGCCCCCGGGGGAGGCGCCCCGTCGGCGCCGGGCGGCGCGACCCCGCCCCGTGCCCCGGCCGCCCTGGCCGCCGAAGCGGCGAGCACCGGCCCCGGTGCCCACGGCGGCAGGGGCGCGGCCGCCACCGGTGTCCTCCCCGACTCCGTCGACAGGACCGTCGTCCCCGCCCCGGACCGGGGAAACCTGACCGTCGGCGCCGCCAAGGCCGGCGCGCTGCTGGACCGCCGGCTGACCCTGGCACGAACCCGCGCGCACTCCACCGCCCTCCAGGCCCTCGGCTCCTCCCGCTTCCACGCGATCGCCGACAAGGTGGCCGTACTCGCCAGCGAGGTCCCGCTGTCCCCGGCGGCGGCCCGCACCGATCTGCGCCCGCTGGCCGACGCCGCGCGCGAGCGGCTCACCGACGCCGTCGCCGCGCTGCCCCTGCTCACCGCGGGCAGCCCCTACAACGCCGAGGCGCTGGTCCACGGGCTCTCCCCGGACCCCGCCCCGCACCCGCAGGACGCCCCCTGGCACCAGGTCCGGCTCCTCCTGCGCCTGCACCGCTACGCCCTGGAGGTCCTGCACGGCGGCCCGGACCCGGGCCTCCGCGCCGCCGGCGAGGCGCTGGACCGGCACCGCGACGCCTCCGAGGCCGCGGCCGACGCCGCGCAGGCGGCCCGCACCCCGCGGATCGCCCCGGCCACGGCGTACGCGCTGGGCGTGCTCCACGCCGACCAGCGGCATGAGGTGGAGGCGGCGCGGTACGCGTTCCAGCGGGCCTGGCGGAAGGAAGCCGTCGGCTCGTCGTAGGGAGGCACAGGTGGACACCCCCGGCTCCGCGCAGCACCGCACCCTCACCGTGCAGGCCGCCGGCTGCGTCCTGTGGCGCCGCTCCCCCGTGACCGGCGACCTCGAGCTCTGTCTCGTCCACCGGCCCAAGTACGACGACTGGTCCTGGCCCAAGGGCAAGCTCAGGCCCGGCGAGGACGCACTGGCCGGCGCCCTGCGCGAGGTCGCCGAGGAGACCGGCCACACCGCCGTCCCGGCCGCCGAACTGCCCGACGCGCACTACCTCGCGAACGGCCGCCCCAAACGGGTCCGCTACTGGGCGGCCGAAGCCGTCTCCGGCGCCTTCGCCCCGAACGACGAGGTCGACCGGATCCTCTGGCTCCCCCCTCGGGCCGCCCGCGCCCGCCTCACCGAGTCCCGGGACGCCGATCTGGTGGACGCCCTCCTCGCCGTCCTCCGCCCGGCGGACTGAGCGTCCCGTTCCCGCCCGGTATCCCCCCGTGTCCTCGACGTGAGCGTTCCGTTACCTCACCGCACCGTCCACAGGGGTTCACCCCTCGTTCATGTACGCCCATCGGCCACTTCACCTGATCTGCCTATTTTCGGCCTTGCACGATGCGGATCGCCCGAAGAGGTGGGTGGCCGCGTCACCCACGCTTCGCACGCCGCCGAATTCAGGACGGCGGCCACTGGAAGGGACTCAAGTGAAGCTTCAGCGCAAGAACCGGCGGGCCCTCGCTCTCGGTGCTCTCGCCGTCTCCGGCGCCCTGGCCCTCACGGCGTGCGGCTCCGACGACACCGGCGGCGGCGACGGCGGCGACGCCTCCGCCACCGCCCAGGCCGGCAACATCGACTGCGGCGACGCCAAGGGTCAGCTCCAGGCCTCCGGCTCCTCCGCCCAGAAGAACGCCATCGACGCCTGGGTCAAGCAGTACGCCGCGGCGTGCAAGGGCGTGCAGGTCAACTACAACCCGACCGGTTCGGGCGCCGGCATCACGGCCTTCACCCAGGGCCAGACCGCGTTCGCCGGCTCGGACTCCGCGCTGAAGCCCGAGGAGATCGAGGCCTCGAAGAAGATCTGCTCCGGCGGCCAGGGCATCGACCTGCCGATGGTCGGCGGCCCGATCGCGATCGGTTACAACGTCCCGGGCGTCGACACCCTCGTCCTGGACGCCCCGACCCTCGCCAAGATCTTCGACAGCAAGATCACCAACTGGAACGACGAGGCGATCGCGAAGCTCAACCCCGACGCCAAGCTGCCCGACCTGAAGATCCAGGCCTTCCACCGCTCCGACGAGTCCGGCACCACGGACAACTTCACCAAGTACCTGAAGGCCGCCGCGCCCGACGACTGGAAGTACGAGGGCGGCAAGGCCTGGCAGGCGAAGGGCGGCCAGTCCGCCCCGCAGTCCGCCGGTGTCGCCCAGCAGGTGAAGCAGACCTCGGGCGCGATCTCCTACATGGAGCTGTCCTACGCCAAGGACGGCATGAAGACCGTCTCCCTCAAGACCGAGGCCGCCGAGCCGGTCGAGGCCACCGTCGAGAACGCCACCGCCGCCATCGGCGCGGCCAAGATCGTCGGCACCGGCAAGGACCTCGCGCTGGAGCTGGACTACACCCCGGAGGCCAACGGCGCCTACCCGCTCGTCCTCGTCACGTACGAGATCGTCTGCGACAAGGGCAACAAGGCCGACACCCTGCCCGCCACCAAGTCCTTCCTGAACTACATCGCCTCCGAGGACGGCCAGGGCCTGCTGGCGGACGCCGGCTACGCCCCGATGCCCGAGGAGATCATCACCAAGGTCCGCGAGACCATCTCCGGCCTCGCCTGACCCGAGTGTGCGGGCCGGCCCCGGTCACGGGGGCCGGCCCGCACCGTCCGGTGCACCGCCAACAGGAGCCCCCGGACCGCGGTGGCTCCGACCGAGCCGCCCGCCCCGGCGGCTCCGCAGACCGGAGAACCCGATGGACACCACCACACAGAAACCCGCCGCTCCCCCCGTACCCGGACCGGCCGCGCCCGAGGACGAGCGCACCGCGCGCGGCGCCACCCGCCCCGGTGACCGGATATTCCTCGGGCTCTCCCGCGGATCCGGCATCTTCGTCCTCGTCCTCATGGCCGCCATCGCGGCCTTCCTGACCTACCGCGCCGCGCTGGCCATCAGCAAGGACGAGGCCAACTTCTTCACGTCCTTCGAGTGGAACCCCACCGGCGTCCCGCCGGAGTTCGGCATCGCGGTCCTGGCCTTCGGCACCGTCGTGTCGTCGGTCATCGCCATGGTCATCGCCGTCCCCATCTCGGTCGGCATCGCCCTGTTCATCACGCACTACGCCCCCCGCCGGCTCGGCGGCACCGTCGCGTACGTGATCGACCTGCTCGCCGCCGTCCCGTCCATCGTCTACGGCCTGTGGGGTGCCATCGTCCTGGTGCCGCACATGGACGGCCTCTACGGCTGGCTCGACGACTACCTCGGCTGGACCGGCCTCTTCGCGTGGGAGGGCGGCCCCGCACGCTCGCTGCTCACCGTCGGTGTCCTGCTCGCCCTGATGATCCTCCCGATCATCACCAACGTCAGCCGCGAGGTCTTCCGCCAGGTCCCGCGGATGCACGAGGAGGCGGCCCTGGCCCTCGGCGCCACGCGCTGGGAGGTCATCCGCATGTCGGTGCTGCCCTTCGGCCGCTCCGGCGTCATCTCCGCCTCGATGCTGGGCCTCGGCCGCGCGCTCGGCGAGACGATGGCCGTGGCCATGGTGCTCTCGCCGTCCTTCGACATCTCCGCCAGCCTGCTCGACGCCGGCGGCGGCACCTTCGCCCAGAACATCGCCAGCAAGTTCAACGAGGCCACCGTGATGGGCCAGGACGCGCTGATCGCCTCCGGCATGGTGCTCTTCGTCATCACCCTGCTGGTCAACGGCGCGGCCCGCCTGATCATCGCCCGCCGCAAGGAGTACTCGGGGGCCAACGCATGAGCAACGCAACCCTTTCCCCCCAGCGCGGCTCGCTGCGCGGCGCGACCCTGCCCAAGTGGTTCCCCTGGGCCGTCGCCGCCGGCTCCCTCGCCCTGGGCTACGGCATCAGCGCCGCGGCCGGCCTGGACAGCGACATCCAGTGGGCGCTGATCGCCGCGGTCCTCTTCGTCGTCGGCTCCTACGCCGTCTCCGCGAAGGTCGAGGGCTCCCGCCAGGCCAAGGACCGCACCGCGACCAGCCTGGTCTGGGTCGCCTTCCTGCTGGCCGTGACCCCGCTGGCCTCCCTCCTGTGGGAGACGGCCGAGCGCGGCGTGAAGGTCCTCGACGGCTACTTCCTCACCCACTCGATGGGCGTGGTCGCCGACGCCGAGCCCGGCGGCGGCATCTACCACGCCCTCCTCGGCACCCTGGAGCAGGTCGGCCTCGCCGCCCTGATCTCCGTGCCGGTCGGCGTGCTCACCGCGATCTACCTGGTCGAGTACGGGCGCGGCAGGCTCGCCAAGGCCGTCACCTTCTTCGTCGACGTCATGACGGGCATCCCGTCGATCGTCGCGGGTCTGTTCATCCTGAGCCTGTGGGTCCTCATCCTGAAGATGGGCCCGTCCGGCTTCGCCGGTTCGCTGGCCCTGTCGATTCTGATGATCCCGGTCGTCGTCCGCTCCACCGAGGAGATGCTCAAGCTCGTCCCGAACGAGCTGCGCGAGGCGTCCCTGGCGCTCGGCGTGCCGAAGTGGCGCACGATCCTGAAGGTGGTCCTGCCGACGTCGATCGGCGGCATCATCACCGGCATCATGCTGGCGATCGCCCGCATCACCGGTGAGACGGCCCCCGTGCTGCTGCTGGTCTGGGGCACGGACTTCATCAACGCCAACCCGTTCCAGGACCCGCAGGAATCACTGCCGATGTACATCTACCTGCAGTTCGGCGCCGGTTCCGACCCCGCGTACGACCGTGCCTGGGCAGCGGCCCTGACGCTCATCGCGTTCATCATGATCCTCAACCTCGTGGCCCGCGGCATCGCCCGCTGGAAGGCCCCGAAGACCGGTCGCTGAGGCCTCCCCCGACTCGAAAGAAGTGATCACCATGGCCAAGCGCATCGACGTCAGCGGCCTCAACGCCTACTACGGCTCCTTCCTGGCCATCGAGGACATCTCGATGACCGTCGAACCCCGTTCCGTGACCGCCTTCATCGGCCCGTCCGGCTGCGGCAAGTCCACCTTCCTGCGCACGCTCAACCGCATGCACGAGGTGACGCCCGGCGGCCGGGTCGAGGGCAAGGTCATGCTCGACGACGAGAACCTGTACGGCGCCGGCATCGACCCGGTGGCGGTGCGGCGCGAGGTCGGCATGGTCTTCCAGCGGCCCAACCCGTTCCCCACGATGTCGGTGTACGACAACGTGGCGGCGGGCCTGCGCCTGAACGGCACGTACAAGAAGTCCCAGCTGGACGACGTCGTCGAGAAGTCCCTCAGGGGCGCCAACCTCTGGAACGAGGTGAAGGACCGCCTGAACAAGCCCGGCTCGGGCCTCTCCGGCGGTCAGCAGCAGCGCCTGTGCATCGCCCGCGCGATCGCGGTCGAGCCGAAGGTCCTCCTCATGGACGAGCCCTGCTCCGCCCTGGACCCGATCTCCACCCTCGCCATCGAGGACCTGATCGGCGAGCTGAAGGAGCAGTTCACGATCGTCATCGTGACGCACAACATGCAGCAGGCGGCCCGCGTCTCGGACCGCACGGCGTTCTTCAACCTGGCGGCCGTCGGCCAGCCCGGCAAGCTGATCGAGATCGACGACACGGAGCGCATCTTCTCCAACCCGTCGGTCCAGGCCACGGAGGACTACATCTCCGGCCGCTTCGGCTGACCCGGTCCCCTCGCGGTGCTGCATGGCGGTGCCACCGCGAGGCCCGGAAGGGCCCGCCCCCGGCTCCCGGGGGCGGGCCCTTCCCGTACCCGCGCGACGGCGGTCACGGCTGCCGCACGACTGCGGACAGCACCGGCTACAGCACCAGCAGGTTCACCAGCCCGAACGACGCCGCAGCCACCAGGGCCGCCGCCGGCATGGTGATGAACCACCCGAGAACGATGTTCTTGGCGACCCCCCACCGCACGGCGTTGACCCGCTTCGTCGCCCCCACGCCCATGATCGCCGAGGTGATCACGTGCGTCGTGGAGATGGGCGCGTGGAACAGGAACGCGGACCCGAACATGATCGACGCGCCCGTCGTCTCCGCGGCGAACCCCTGGGGCGGATCCAGCTCGATGATCTTCCGTCCCAGCGTCCGCATGATCCGCCACCCACCGGCGTACGTCCCCGCGGACAGCATCAGCGCACAAGCGATCTTCACCCACACCGGGATCGGATCGCCGTAGTCCTCGACATCCGCGATGACCAGCGCCATCACCACGATGCCCATCGTCTTCTGCGCGTCCTGCAGACCGTGCCCCAGCGCCATGCCCGCCGCGGAAACGGTCTGGGCGATCCGGAAGCCCCGCTTCGCCTTGTGCGGATTGGCCCGCCGGAAGATCCAGAGGATCGCGGTCATCACCAGGTAACCGGCGATCAGGCCCACCACCGGCGACACGAACATCGGGATGACGATCTTGTCGACCACCCCGTGCCAGTACACCGTCGTGCCCCCGGCCAGCGCCGCCCCCACCATGCCGCCGAACAGGGCGTGGGACGAGGACGACGGCAGCCCGAAGTACCAGGTGATCAGGTTCCAGACGATCGCCCCGACCAGCGCGGCGAAGAGGATCCCCATCCCCTTCGACCCCTCGGGCGTCTGGATCAGGCCCTCGCTGACGGTCTTGGCGACGCCGGAGCCCATGAACGCGCCGGCCAGGTTCATCACGGCCGCCATCGCCAGTGCGGCCCGGGGCGTCAGCGCCCGCGTCGACACGGACGTGGCGATCGCGTTCGCCGAGTCGTGGAAGCCGTTGGTGTAGGTGAAGAAGAGCGCGACGCCGATGGTCACGACCAGAGCCAAGGTGTCCATGAAGAGCTCAGGACTCCTTGACGGCGATGGTCTCCACCGTGTTCGCCACGTGCTCGAAGGCGTCGGCCGCCTCCTCCAGTACGTCCACGATCTGCTTGAGCTTCAGCACCTCGATCGCGTCGTACTTGCCGTTGAAGAGGTGCGCCAGCAGCTTGCGGTGGATCTGGTCGGCCTGGTTCTCCAGACGGTTGACCTCGATCCAGTACTCGGTGAGGTTCTCCATGGTGCGCAGGTGCGGCATGGCCTCCGCGGTCAGCTCCGCCGCCCGCGCCAGGACCTCGATCTGCTGCTCGACGCCCTTGGGCAGTTCCTCGACGTTGTAGAGGACGACCAGGTCGACGGCCTCCTCCATGAAGTCCATGATGTCGTCGAGGGACGACGCGAGGGAGTAGATGTCCTCACGGTCGAACGGCGTGATGAACGAGGAGTTCAGCTGGTGGAAGATCGCATGCGTGGCGTCGTCACCTGCGTGTTCCGCGGCCCGCATACGCTCTGCGATCTCGGCCCGGGCGGAAGGGTCCGCCCCGAGCAGTTCCATCAGGAGCTTCGAGCCCGTGACGATGTTGTCCGCGGACGCGGCGAACATGTCGTAGAAGCTCGTCTCCCTGGGGGTCAGACGAAAGCGCACGTGGGGTCCTCGGTGAGCATCGGTTTCGGTCAGGCTGATGCTAGGCGCATCATCCGGCCACGACTAACGGGCCGTCCACCAGTGTCGCCCATCAGGCAGAGTGATGGGCACGGGGGCGGTCCGTGGTCCGCTTCCGGCCGTGACGCATCCGATCGGCCAACAGGCCTATACCCCGCAGAGTTCGCTACCATATACCCACCAGGGGTATGTATCGCCCGTCAATGCACCAGGAGGACGCGATGACGACCACCGGGACCGGCGCGAGCGCGCCCTCCTCCCAGGACATGACGGACGTGACGGAAGCGGCACGGGCGGCCGGCGCGGCGGACGTCGTGACCGACCACGACCGCGGCATCCACGGCTACCACGAACAGAAGCAGGAACACCTCAAGCGCCTGCGCCGCATCGAGGGCCAGATCCGAGGCCTGCAGCGCATGGTCGACGAGGACGTCTACTGCATCGACATACTCACCCAGGTCTCCGCCTCCACCAAGGCGCTGCAGTCGTTCGCGCTGCAGCTGCTGGAGGAGCACCTGCGCCACTGCGTCGCGGACGCGGCCGTCAAGGGCGGCGACGAGATCGACGCGAAGGTCAAGGAGGCGACGCAGGCCATCGCCCGCATGCTCCGGACCTGACCGGCGTCAGCGTCCGGCGGACTCGGCCCGCGCCTCGGCCACGCGCAGCACCTCGTCGATGCTCTCCGGGCTGAGCCGCTCCTCGGCGTTGGACGCGGCGATGATCAGCTCCCCGCAGAGTTCGATCTCGGCGAGCGCCACGTGGTCCTGTACCGGAACCGTCCCACCGCCGAGCGGTGCCACGCGCCTCACCTCGTCCCTGTCGTCACCGGCTTCCTAGGGTAGGGAGCGCCCCGCGCACCGCGCATGGCACGGAAGGGCTAGTTCGGGCCGGTCACTCCCGGCCTACTCCTCGGCGATCCGGCCCGCGTAGATGTCCTCGTCCTCGGGCAGCCGTACGTCGGCCGGGACCCCGAAGTCGTACAGCAGCGTGGTCGAGGCGACCGCGACGGGCCGGTCCTGCCGGCCGTTGACGAAGCTGAACCGGTGCCGGAGCTTGCGGATCCGCCCCTCGTCGTCGAGGTAGGCGTCGAACGGCACCCGCGCGGTGGCGAACCCCTGCGCCGCCGCGCCCAGCGGCTCCCGGTTCGCCTCCGAGGCGTCCCGCGAGGCGTGCCGCAGGTCGGCGGTCCCCCGGTAGTGGCGCACCTTCGTCCCGGCGACCTCGGTGCGCCCCACGAACGCCGCCGACCGCGTCCCGCGCAGCACCTCGGCGGCGGCGAACGGATCGGTGGCCCCTCCGGTGACGAGGTTCCCGTCGGACAGCGTCCCGGTGTCCACCCGCACCCACTTGTCGGCGGGCACCCCGGCCCCCCGGTTCTTCATGAACAGCGCCCCGGGAGCCAGCAGCTCGGTGATGGGCCGCCGGACGACCTTCCCCGCCGGGTCCCGCGGCAGCAGCACCTTCAGCCGGCCGAGCCGCTTGCGGTAGTCGTAGACGCCCTGGCCGCGGATGGTGACCCGGGTGCCGCCGGTCGCCATCTCCAGGGAGGTGGTCGCCTTCGAACTCCCGGCGTCCACCAGCGCGTCGGCGGCTCCCCGCAGCACCCGTACCGGATCCCCGGCGAGAGCGCCCCCGGTCACGGCGTCGTCCCCCGCGCAGCTCACGCCAACGAGCCCCAGACAGCACACCACCCCGAATCCAGCCACCACGCCGCGCATCCGAGCCATGCCCGGTTAACGACCGGTAAGTGGCCCCGTCACGCCGGCGAGCGGGGCGTTACCGTGGTCGGCGTGCCGCACCAGGACGACGGGCAGACCCCCGCCCCCCACACCACGACCACCGTCGAGCAGGGTCCCTTCTGCGCGGCCCGCTGCACCTGCGGCTGGCGAGGACCGGCCAGACGAGCCAGGAGCCAGGCCAGGACGGACGCCCGGAACCACGCCGGCGAGTGACGGAGGCCGCGGGCCCCCGTGCCTCCGGGCGGCACGGGCGGCGGTGGGAAGACGTCCCGGAGCTTCCGGGCCCGCGCCCGCCCTCCGGCGGCGGAAGCGGTGCGCCCGCGGACAGCGGCGTCAGGCCGCCAGGTCCCGCTCCTCGGCACCGGCCGTCCCGTTCCGCGCGACGCCCGGAGCGACCCGCCCGCGCTCGGCCCGCCGCCGCGCGGACACCAGCCACCCCGCCCGCGGCGACCGCTCGATCGCCCGCATCAGCGGCGTCAGCAGCGCCATGGCGAGCGGCGAGAGCAGCAGTGCGACGGCCGTGCCGAGCGCGAGCCCGCCCACGACGTCCGTCGGGTAGTGCACGCCCATGTAGACCCGGATGAACCCGCCCAGCAGTCCCAGCACCAGGCCCACGATCCCGAGCCGCCGGTTGACCAGGAACAGCCCCACCGCCAGCGCCATGCAGAGCGTCGCGTGGTCGCTGACGAACGAGTAGTCGTCCTTGCCGTCGACCAGGACCTCGAGCCCCTCGTGGTCGAGGAAGGGCCGGCGTCTCTCCACGAACCCGCGGATCGGCACGTTCACCAGGACCGCGACGCCCGCCGCGAGCGGGGCCCACGCCAGGGCCGCCACGGTCGGGGCCGCGTCCTCGCCGCCCCGCCGCCTGACGCCCCACCAGCACCACGCCAGCAGCGCCAGCAGCGCGAACAGCAGGCCGTACTCGCCCACGAACTCCATGAGGTGGTCGACCCACGACGGTGCGGCCTTCGCCAGGCCGTTGATGTCATAGAGCAGGTCGACGTCGGGGTTCGACCCGGATTCGGCGAGTCCAGCCATGGTGCTGCGGCCCCTTCGTCATATCTCCCGGCGCACCTTTCGCACGCCGCTCCTGCCACCCCCGTGGTGTGTAGATCCGCTCGCTCGCTCGGCTACGAGAACAGGAACGCACGGCCCCCGTCGATACGTTCCACACTCCACCGAATGATCACGCAGACGTTATCGAAGAGAGATACGTCTCCGCAGCTCAGGGGGAGGGTTAACGCTCCGCTCACACCGTGGTGGGGAGCGCTTTCGCGCCATCTTCGGTGACACGGGTGGCACCAAAGTAGTCAGGCGTGTCGATCGGGTCGAATCGGATCACGGCCCCGGTCCGGGGCGCGTCGATCATGTACCCGCCGCCGACGTAAATGCCCACATGCCGGATGGCACGGGAATTGGTGAGGTCGTCCGAGAAGAACACCAGATCGCCCGGGAGCAGTTCGTCGCGCTCCGGGTGCGGCCCCGCGTTGTACTGGTCGTTCGCCACCCGGGGCAGCGTGATCCCCACACTCTCGTACGCCGCCTTGGTCAGCCCCGAGCAGTCGAACCGTCCGCCCTGCTCAGGCGTGCCGTTGCCGCCCCACAGGTACAGCGTGCCGAGCTTCTTCTGCGCGTACGCGATCGCCCCGGCCGCCTGCCTCGACGGATCCACCCGCCCCACCGGCGCGGCGAAGCTCTCCTCCAGTGCCCGGATCCGCTTGACGTAGTTCCGCGTCTCCGCGTACGGCGGAACACCCCCGTACTTGATCACCGCGTACGCCCCCGCGTTGTACGAGGCGAGCATGTTTTCGGTCAGGTTCCCGCCGACGTCCTTCACATAGGACGCGAGCGTGCAGTCGTACGTCGCCGCCGACGGGATCGCGTCCTTCGGGTCCCACACGTCACGGTCCCCGTCCCCGTCCCCGTCGATCCCGTGCGTGGCCCAGGTGCCGGGGATGAACTGGGCGATGCCCTGCGCCGCCGCATGGCTCTGCGCCTTCGGATTGAACCCGCTCTCCTGGTAGAGCTGGGCGGCGAGCAGCGCCGGGTTGATGGCCGGGCAGAGATTGCCCCACTTCTGCACGAGCGTCCGGTACGCGGCCGGCACGCTCCCCTTGGCCAGCGCCTTGGCCGTCCCGCCGCCGCCCCCGTTGACGAGGTTCCCGGCGACGACGTAGACCCCGACGACGAGCAGCATCACGAAGGCGAGCGCGGAACTGACGACGATCCCCGTCACGACCCATGCCTTACGCACCGTCAGCCGCCCCTCACCGTCCGGCAGTCCACCGCCGCACGTCAGTGTAGAGGCGGCGCCCGCCCTTCGGAATGATCACTTGGGACTTTGGCGCGGTTGCCACGGGCGCGGCGAGGCCCCGCACCGGGGCCGCGCGCGGCCCGCCGGTGTGCTGACGGGCGTCGGCCGGCAGCTCCTCGGCCGCCGAGCCGAACCCGGTGGGCACCCTCGAACACCACACCGCCCACGCGTGCGGTTCCGTCACCGTCCACACCCCGGGCCGTTCCGGACCGACGATCACGCCCGGTCGCCGTTCGCCAGGTCGTCACAGCCGGCTCCGCCGGCCCCGGCCAAGCCGCGCCCGCCACCATTCGTGACGCATTCCACTTCCGCCTCCCCGCCCTCGGGAAGGAGACGCACATCATTGCCCTACGTCACCCTGCGTGATACACAGAGTGACGATACGACTTCTCACCCGTCGGAACGCGCCTCTCCCGTAGTCCGGCGCGCGCCGGTGGCAAGCTATTCGTACGAAACCCGCCAACGGATGACGCCAAGTCGACATGCGACAGCGTCATTTTCGGCGACAATGAGGCCTGACCTCTGCAGAACGCAGGGGGTGCAGAACTACCCATACAGGGGCGGTGACTTACATGTTCTTCGCGGCCGACGAGGGAGACATCAACACCATTATCGGCGGGATCGCCCCGGACTGGGGCCCCTTCGGCAGCCTGGGCAACGAGGCCAAGGTGATGATCGAGGTGGTCATGGCCGTCGCCATCCTCCTCTGCCTGGGCATCGCCATCTGGGGGGCGGCCAAGCAGCGCATCGGCGCGACCGCGTTGAGGGACACGTTCAGTGCCGAACAGGGCAAGGGCCTCATCATCGCGGGGCTCACGGGCGTCTTCATCATCGGTTCGCTCGGCACGCTGTTCACCATCGTGTACGGCATGGCCGTGTAGCCCCTCCCACCGCTCCCGACCGGGTGCGCCCGGCACTCCCTCCGTCCCACCCGCCCGTCGCGCCCACCGGCTGAGGTTGCGTTTCCCTGATGTCCAGTCACCACACCGCGTCCGCGCGGGGACCAGCACGGCTACCGTCGTACGTGGAGTACGCGGGGTACGAGGTGCTTCCGCACGACGCTGAGGGGGCGTACGGGGTATGAGTCTCGGAGACGACACGGGTCAGACCCGCACCCGCATGCCGGAGCGGGGCGGCGATCCGTACGGCGGCGCGCGCAGAGGCGGCCGCTCGTCCTCGCGCAGCATGGTGACGGTGGTCGGCGTGGTGGTCCTGCTGATCGCCGCGATCGCCTTCGCGAACCGCGGAAGCGGCGATTCCGCCACGGAGGAGGGAGGCGCCGCCGGCGCCTCCCCCACGTCGGCGGCGACGGCTCCCTCGGGCGAGAAGCCGGTGGACGCGAAGGCGGCCGGCATCCCCTCGGGCTTCGCCCACGACCGACAGGGAGCGGAGAGCGCGGCGGCGAACTACGCGGTGGTCCTGGTCTCCGCCGACATCCTCAAGACCGCTCGGCGGACGGAGATCGTCCGGCAGGTCTTCGTCTCCGACAAGCAGGCTTCCCTCGAGGAACGCTTCGACAAGGCGTACACCAAGGAGTTCCTGAGCAACCTCGGTCTCGACGAGAACGGCAACGCGGCAGCGAACAGTCCCTACGTCTCACGCACCATGCCGATCGGCACCAAGGTCACGAGCTACTCGGACACCACCGCCGCCGTGGAAGTCTGGTGCACGGGAGTGTTCGGTACAGCCGGCGAGAAGACGACCAACCCGGTCACCAGCGACTGGTTCACCATGTCACTCCAGCTGCACTGGGCGGACGACGATTGGAAAGTCGACAGCTTCTCACAGAAGGACGGCCCCGCCCCCGTCCCCGGAGATGACAAGGCGTCCAACGCCGAAGAGATGGCCAAGGCCGTCCAGGAGTACGGAGGCTTCACCTATGCCCGGTAGCCCGCGCCGCGTACTCAGGATCGCCGCTACTCTCACAGTCGTACAGACCTCTGTCCTGCTGCTGGCGACTCGTGCCGTGGCGGCACCCACCCCGTCGCCCGCGCCGTCGGACGACAACTGCGACCTCATCGTCGGCCCCGCCAAGGACTACTGCGAACAAGGCGAACGAAGCAGCCGCAACGGCGGCTCCTCCACCCTCGACGACCCCACCACCACCCTCGACCCACTCGCCTCCCTCGCCAAGGGTTGCGCCGACGCCGCCTCCTGGACCGTCGACAAGCTCAGCGACGCCGTACAGGAGACCGCGAACGTCGACTTCACGAACGACACGTTCCTCCAGCAGTACGCCGTCGTCTTCGCCGCGTCGACGATCCTCACCCTCCTCCTCTGGCTGCTCGCGGTCGCCAAGCGCGCCGTGCGGGGCGTCCCCCTCAGCACCGCCCTCTCCGAGGCGATCGGCTTCCTCTGGCTCACCGTCCTCGCCTCCGCCTTCACCCCGCTGATCCTCTACACGGTCGTCTCGGCGACCGACGGCATCACCGACGTGCTGGCGAAGGCGACCGGCGACCAGACGGACACGTTCTTCGGCACGTTCTCCGGCGCCCTCGAGAAGGGCGACGACATCGGCGGCGGCCCGATCATGCTGATCGTCGTCTCGCTCGTCTCGATCCTCGCCGCCGGCGTCCTGTGGCTGGAACTCGTCATCCGCGCCGCCCTGCTCTACGTCGGCGCCCTCCTCGGCACCGTCGTCTACGCCGGCCTGGTCGACAAGAACCTGTGGGGCCACGTCCGCCGCTGGGCGGGCATCATGATCGCCGTGATCCTCGTGAAGCCCGTCATCGTGATCGTGCTCGGCCTCGCCGGAGCGCTGTCCGCCGAGGACGGGCCCGGCGCCTTCTCCGCCGTGGTCTCCGGACTGTCGATCATCCTGCTCGCCATCTTCGCCTCGGCGATGATCTACCGCTTCGTCCCCGGCTTCGGCGACGAACTGGCCAACTCCCGCAACAACCGCCTCATGCAGGGCGCCGAGGGCAAGGCCGCCGCCGTCATGAGCTCCCCGGCGACCCTGGTCGCCCAGGGCATCAAGACCCACAGCAGCCGCACCGACAACCACCGCGGAGGCGGCGGCCAGTCCACCGGACCCCGCCCCTCCAACCCGGCCTCCGGCGGAGTCGCCGCGCACAGCTCGCGCCCGTCGAACAGCGGCGGGGCCACCGCCCCGGCACCCCGCTCGAGCAGCCCGGTGAACACCCCCCACGCCGGCAACACCCGCAACAGCAGCACCAACAGCACGGGAGGTGAAGGGCGTTGACGACCGAGGCCCACTTGTCCCATCCGGTCACGCCCCGCCGTACGTATCTGATCGGCCGCGCCCGGCCGAACGCGATCGTCGGCCGCAATCGCGAGACCGGCGAGATCGCGCTGATCGTCGTGGGCGCTTTCCTCGGCATGATGTGCGGGCTGCTCGTCCCCGTCCTGTCCGCGCGGATCGTGCTGCTCGCGGGTCTCCCGATGCTGGCGCTGGCCGCGGTGTACGTGCCCTACAAGGGCCGCACCTTCTACAAGTGGTTCGAGATCAACCGCAGCTACAAGCGCACCGTGCGCCGGAACGCCACCTACCGCTCCAGTGCCGTCGAGGCGGGCACCCGGCTGGACGGACGCGAGGTGGAGATCGGGCCGCCGCCCGGGATCGGGCGGATCACCTGGCTCGCCGCCCCCTTCGGCCCGGACGAGATCGCCGTGCTGCTGCACGCGGACCGCAAGACCGTCACCGCCGCCATCGAGATCGAGGGCCCGGGCGTCGGCCTGCGCGACTCCGAGGACCAGGAAGCCCTCGTCGACCGCTTCGGCACGCTGCTGAAGCACGTCGCCAACGGCGACGGCTTCGTGACCCGCATCCAGATGCTCGCCCGCACCCTGCCCGCCGACCCCGACGCCCACGCCAAGGACGTCGCCGTCCGCGGGGACGCCACCTCGCCGGCGTGGCTGCAGCAGTCGTACGACCAGCTCCAGTCGATGGTGTCGACCAGCAGCGAGCAGCACCGCGCCTACCTGGTCGCCTGCATGCACTACACGCGCGACCTGGCCGCCGAGGCCCACACCATGGCCCGCGCGATGCGCAGCCAGGGCGGCGGCAAGGTGGACCGGGACGCGGGGCTCGCCGTCGTCATGGCCCGTGAGCTCACCGACATCTGCTCCCGGCTCCAGGAGGCCGACATCCGCGTACGGCAGCCGCTCGGCCAGAGCAGACTGTCCTCCCTGATCCACTCCATGTACGACCCGGACCACCCGATCGACCACATCCAGGCGATGACGCAGCGCAACGCCTGGCCGGCCGAGCTGGACGCCACCGAGCCCACCTACCTGCAGGCCAAGACCCGCGAGTCCGCCACCCGCGCCCCCTGGTGCCACGCCACGGCGTGGATCAAGGAGTGGCCGATGACCCCGGTGGGCGTGAACTTCCTGGCCCCGCTGCTCGTCCACACCCCGGACGTGATCCGCACGGTCGCCGTCACCATGGACCTCGAACCCACCGAGGTCGCCATCGAGCGGATGCTGACCGAGAAGACCAACGACGAGGCGGAGGCGTCCCGCGCCGCCAAGATGAACCGCACCGTCGACCCGCGCGACATCGCCGCCCACGGCCGCCTCGACCAGCGCGGCGAGGACCTCGCCAGCGGCGCGGCCGGCGTCAACCTGGTCGGCTACATCACCGTCTCCTCCCGCAATCCCGAGGCCTTGGCCCGCGACAAGCGGACCATACGGGCGTCGGCCGGAAAGTCGTACCTGAAGGTGGAGTGGTGCGACCGCGAGCACCACCGCGCGTTCGTGAACACACTCCCGTTCGCCACCGGCATTCGAAGGTAGGGGCTGAGCCGATATGCGGGATCCGCTGTCCGTCGTCACCGACGCCTTCACGTCCTTCCTGTTCGGGAAGGTCGAGACGACACGCCTGCCGGTACGCACGTCCACCGGCCAGGCGCAGGCGGTCTACCTCCCGACCGCCGCTCCCGGCCTCGGCGACTCCGGCGTCATCATCGGCCGCGAGGTCTACTCCGGCAAGGGCTACATCTACGACCCCTTCCAGCTCTACGGCCAGCAGCTCCCCGCCCCGCACTGGCTGGTCCTCGGCGAGTCCGGCAACGGCAAGTCGGCCCTGGAGAAGACGTACGTCCTGCGCCAGCTGCGCTTCCGCGACCGCCAGGTCGTCGTCCTGGACGCGCAGGGCGAGGACGGCGTCGGCGAGTGGAACCTCGTCGCGCAGGAGCTGGGCATCACCCCCATCCGCCTCGACCCGATGGCCGCCCTGGACCACGGCATCCGGCTCAACCCGCTCGACCCGTCGATCACGACGACCGGCCAGCTCGCCCTGCTGCGGACCATCATCGAGGTCGCGATGGGGCACGGCCTGGACGAACGGTCCGGCTTCGCCCTCAAGGTCGCGCACGCCTACGTCAACGAGTCCGTCGTCGAACGCCAGCCGGTCCTCTCCGACATCGTCGAGCGCCTGCGCCACCCCGAGCCGGAGTCGGCGGAGGCGATGAACGTCGCCATAGACGACGTGCGGGCCTGGGGCCTGGACGTCGCCCTGGTCCTGGACCGCCTGGTCGACGGTGACCTGCGCGGCATGTTCGACGGCCCCACGACCGTCGGCATCGACCTGGACGCGCCGCTCATCGTCTTCGACCTGTCCCACATCGACCGCAACTCCATCGCCATGCCGATCCTGATGGCGATCGTCGGCGTGTGGCTGGAGCACACCTGGATCCGCCCCGACCGGAAGAAGCGCATCTTCCTGGTCGAGGAGGCCTGGCACATCATCAACAGCCCCTTCGTCGCCCAGCTGTTCCAACGGCTGCTGAAGTTCGGACGGCGGCTCGGCCTGTCGTTCGTCGCGGTCGTCCACCACCTGTCCGACGTGGTGGACGGAGCGGCGGCGAAGGAGGCCGCGGCCATCCTGAAGATGGCGTCGACCCGGACCATCTACGCCCAGAAGGCGGACGAGGCGAGGGCGACCGGCCGGGTGCTCGGCCTGCCCAGATGGGCGGTGGAGATCATTCCGACGCTGACGCCCGGTATCGCGGTGTGGGACGTCAACGGCAACGTCCAGGTGGTCAAGCACCTGGTCACGGAGACCGAGCGCCCGCTGGTCTTCACCGACCGCGCGATGACCGAGTCCTCCGCCGACCTCGCCGACGACGCCCTGCGCGCCGCCGAACGGGAGGCGGAGGAGAGGGCGGCGGCCTTCGTGGAGCAGCACGTCGGCGACTCCGAATCGACGGTGGCGTAGGGGAGCACACGTGAGACCGGACGATCACCGTGAGCACGGCCGGGCCGACGGCCGGGGCGGCATCCCCGACGGGCTGCTGATCGGCGTCCTCGCGTTCCTCCTCGGCATGACCACGATGGTGTGGACGGCCACGGGCCTCGCGGGCCTCTTCGCCCACGGCCACTGGCCGTCCGACGTCACCTTCACCCGCACGCCCCTGGCGATGCGTCACCTCGTCGCCCGGCCGCACGACGTCCCCGGCGCCTGGCCCGACACCCCCGCGTCCGACCTCTCGGGCTACGGCCTCTTCTGGGGCCTGTTCATCGGCCAGCTGATGATCCTGACCGTCCTGGCGGTGTTCGTCATGGGCACCGTGGCCCGCTGGAGAGCGGTACGGGCACGGCGCCGCGCGGAGCGGGCGGCCGGGGCCCCGGAACCACAGCCCGGACGGCGACCCGGACGACGACCCGGACGACGACCGGAACCGGAGCCGAAGCAGCTCCACGAGGTACCGGCCCCGAGAGCACCTGAGCAGGAAGCCCCCACGCGGGAAGCCTCCGTGCCCGCGGCCGGCGGTGAGCGGACCAGCGGGCGGGAAGCCCCCCGCGTCGAAGGCGCGGGGCTCCACTACGGCTCACCGGCCACCCGCCACACCCTCGCGACCCAAGCCGTGCGCGACGCCGAGGGACCCGTCCTCGTCCTCACCTCCCACCCCGCCCTCTGGTACGACACCAAGGACGCCCGGGCCAAACTCGGCCCCACCCACCTCTACGACCCCACCCACCTCTGCGACACCCCGGCCCGCCTCCACTGGTCCCCGACAGCCGGCTGCGAGGACAAGGACACGGCCACGTCCCGAGCGGCCGCCCTCCTCAGTCCCGTCCGCCCCACCTCCCGCCTCGACCAGGCGATCGGCGACACCGCGGAAACCCTGCTCCGCAGTTACGTGCACGCCGCCGCCGTCGACGGCCGTACGATCCGCCACGTCCACCGCTGGGCCCAGGGCCTCCAGGTCCACGACGCCGTACGCGTCCTCCGTACCCACCCCAAGGCCGCCCCCGGCGCCGCCGGGGAACTCGAGGCGGCCCTCACGGCGCACCCCGAGCGCCGGGACATGGCCCAGCAGCTGACCACCCGCGCCCTGGCCGCGCTCTCCACGGTCAACGTCCGCGAGGCCTGTACTCCCCACCGAAATGATGCCCTCGCCTTGGATTCCTTCATCCATGAAGGGGGAACGCTTTACGTCGTGGGTGAATCCATCGAGGACCCCCGCACCAGCCCGGGCGCGATGCCCCTGCTGACGGCCCTCGTCTCACACGTGGTCGAGCGCGGCCGGCGCATGGCCGAACGGTCATCCTCCGGTCGGCTCGACCCACCACTCACCCTCGTCCTGGACGACGTGGCGGCCGTGGCCCCACTCCCCCGGCTCCCGGAACTGCTCGCCACCGGTACGGACACCGGTCTGCCCACCCTGGCCCTGCTCCGTTCCCGCGAGCAGGCCAGGACCCGCTGGCCGCACGCCGAGCTACCGGTGTAGACGGGTCAGCGCTCGAGGACCATCTCCAGTTCCCGCTCCTCCGGCCGGTCCGCCAGCGGCACGACCGTCCCGCTCTCCACGAACCCGGCCTTGCGGTAGAAACCCCGTGCCCGCGCGTTCTCCTCGTGCACGACGAGCCGCACGCGTTCCGCCCCGCGCCCCCGCACCCACTCCACCGCGGCGTCGAACAACGCCTTCGTCAGTCCGCTCCCCCGGTACCCGGGCGCCACGTACACCCCCACCAGATGCCCCTGCCGCCGCTCGACGGGGAAACCGGCCCAGTCCGTCGACCCGGCCTCCTCGACCAGCACGGCGACGCTGCCGACCCAGCTCCCGTCCGCCGTCTCGGCGATGAACTGCCGCGCACCGTTCGCCGTGCGCTCCTGCCAGAACGAGTCGGGCCGGGCCACCGCCGCCTCGTACGTGTCCAGGTAGGCGAGATGCGCGACCGGATCCCGCAGCGCGGCGAGCCGCAGCTCCTTCACCGCCTTCCACTCCTCCGCGCGCACCGACCGGATCACACAGTCCTCGAAGGGCATGGCACTGGCACTCATGCCCGCCACCGTAGTACCGGAGTACCACCGCCCTCACCCCGATTACGGCCCGCGGTACGACGTCCGCCGCCCCCGCACGGGCGATCATCGGTGCGGGAGGACGGCACCCGACGGCGGACGGATCCACCACCATGAACCCCGTGACGAACGACCGAGAGGCCCCATCGACGGGGGTGGGGACGACGGAGCCCCTCATCCCGTACGTGCAGCGCCTCAACCAGCGGGCGCACGCCCTCGACCGGCGCCGTCCGCTGCTGTGGGACGCGACCTTCACCGGCTTCTGGGTGACCGCCGCCCTCATCGACTACACCGGCGGCGGCTGGCGCAGCATCACCCACAACCCGGACGCCCCCGGCCCGCTCCTCCTCGCGCTGAGCCTCGGCCTGTCCGTCCCCCTCCTGTGGCGCCGTACCCACCCCGCCGCGGCCCTGCTCGTCATGACCTCGTTCGCCCTGGTCAACAGCTGGTCCGGGACCGCGCTCCAGGCGGCGCTGCTCCAGCTCGTCGTCCTCTACCACATCGTCCTGCGCCTGCCCCTGCGCAGCCTGTGGTGGGCGACGGTCCTGCTCCTCATCCCCGTCCTGGTCTCCGCGGCCCGGTACGGGGAGGGCGAATGGAGCCAGCAGATCGGCTCGTACCTGACGTCCGTCCTCGTGGCCGTCCTCATCGGCGTCACGGTCCGCACCCGCCAGAACTACACCGAGGCCCTGGAGGACCGCGCCCGCCGCCTGGAGGTCGAACGCGACCAGCAGGCCCGGCTGGCGGCCGCCGCCGAGCGCGCCCGTATCGCCCGCGAGATGCACGACATCATCGGCCACAACCTCTCCGTCATCACGGGCCTCGCCGACGGTGGCAGGTACGCGGCCGGCAAGTCCCCGGAACGCGCCGCCCAGGCCCTGGACGCCATAGCCGCCACCAGCCGTCAGGCCCTCGGCGAACTGCGCCGCCTCCTGGACGTCCTGAAGGACGAAGGGGCGGGGTCCGCGGAGTTGGCCCCCCAGCCCGCCCTCACCGACCTGGACCGGCTCATCGGCGGCGTCCGCAACGCGGGCCTGCCCGTGCGCCTCACCGTCGAGGGCCGGTCCTCCCTTCCCCCGGGCCGCCAGCTCACCGTCTACCGCGTCGTCCAGGAAGCCCTCACCAACACCCTCAAGCACGCCGGCCCCGACGCGACCGCGGAGATCGCCCTCGTCCACGGCGACCGGGGCTCCGTCACGGTCACCGTCACCGACACGGGAGCCCCGGCGACGGCCGCCCCCGCCGACGGCCGCGGTCTCCCCGGAATGCGGGAACGAACCGCTCTGTACGACGGCACACTTGAGGCCGGCCCCCGAGCACGGCCCGAGCAGGGCTGGCGCGTCCGTCTGCACCTTCCGGAGGAATCCCCGCAGTGACCACCGTCCTCATCGCCGACGACCAGCCCCTCCAGCGCTTCGGTTTCCGCATGCTCCTGGAGAGCCAGGACGACCTCACCGTCCTGGGCGAGGCGGCGAACGGCGCCGAGGCGATCCGCATGACGGCGGAGCTGCACCCCGACGTGGTCCTGATGGACATCCGGATGCCCGGTCTGGACGGCATCGAGGCGACCCGTCGCATCGTCGCCGCCGGCGACCGCACCCGCGTCCTCATCCTCACCACGTTCGACCTGGACGAGTACGCCTACGCCGGCCTCCGCGCGGGCGCCTCCGGCTTCCTCATCAAGGACGCCCAGCCCGAGGAGCTCCTCTCCGGCATCCGTTCCGTGGCCACCGGGGACGCGGTCGTCGCCCCCAGTCTGACCCGCCGCCTCCTCGACGCCTACGTCCAGCACCTGCCGGCGGCCACCGCGGACTCCGGCACGCCGGCCGTCCCGCACGCCGACCCCCGCCTGTCCTCCCTCACCGATCGCGAACGCGAGATCCTCACGGTCATCGGCAAGGGCTGGACCAACACGGAGATCGCCACCCGTCTCCACCTCGCCGAGTCCACGGTGAAGACCCATGTGGGCCGCATACTCGCGAAGACCGGCTCACGGGACCGCATCCAGGCGGTGATCCTGGCGTACGACACGAAACTGGTGGAGCCGTCCTGAAATGCAGGAAACCCCGCACCGAAAGGTGCGGGGTTTCCCTCAAGAATTGTTCGGCGGCGTCCTACTCTCCCACAGGGTCCCCCCTGCAGTACCATCGGCGCTGTAAGGCTTAGCTTCCGGGTTCGGAATGTAACCGGGCG
>NZ_JBEORT010000045.1:0-49312 GCF_040302425.1 Streptomyces sp. NPDC126497 | reverse complement strand
GCCGACGGCCGGAGCGGCGACGGCCCCTGGGGCGCCGGCACCGGCGGCCCGGGCGGCGAGCCCCCGGGTGCCCGCCCCGTTGGTCCGGCTCACCAGGCGGTCCACGGCCGCCGTACCCGAGCTGTAACCGGTCCACGCGGCCTGCTCGGGCACGGCGGCCCCTCTCCGGGGCGTCCCGTAGAGCACCTGCTCCAGGCCGGAGACCAGGCGGCGCACGTCCACCTGGGGACGTACCACGAGACGCAGGAAGCGGCTGGAGGAGCCGATCTTGTTGCCGCACTCGCGGACCAGGATCCGGTGCTCGGTGAGCATCCGGTCCCGGACCACGGTGCCCTCGGCGCCCACGGGGAGGCGCACGAAGAGAAAGTTGCCCTGGGACGGGTAGACCGTCAGTCCGGGCAGCGAGGAGAGCCGGCCGGACATGTCCATCCGGTCGCGGCGCACCTGGTGCAGGCTGCGGGCGTACTCGGCGCCGTGCTCCTTCAGCATGAACACCACGTGCTCGGCGAAGGAGTTGAGGTTCCACTTGGGGAGCATCGCGCGCACCTTCCCCGCGAGCGCGGGGTTGGCGACCAGGTAGCCGAAGCGGACACCGTGCAGGCCGAAGTTCTTGCCGAGGCTGCGCAGCACGATGACGTTGGGGCGCAGCATCGCCTCCTGCGCCACGCTCGGCTCGTTCTCCGCGTCGGCGAACTCCAGGAAGGACTCGTCGATCACCACCAGGTCCAGGTCGGCCATGGCGTCCATGAACTGCACGACCGCGTGCTTGTGCAGGAAGCCGCCGTCGGGGTTGTTGGGGTTGCAGACCACCGCCACCCGGGTGCCCCTGGCCCGGACGAACTCCGCGTACTGCGCCAGGTCGAGGGCGAAGCCGCCGGCCTCCTGGAGGGGGAACATGTCGACCCGTTTGCCGGTCTCCATGGGCTGGTCGGTCCAGCGGCCGAAGGTGGGGACGGGGACGGCGAGGGACTCACGGACCAGGAGGTGGTCGATCCAGGTGATCAGCTCCGTGGAGCCGTTGCCCATCGCCACGCACTGCGGCGGCAGTCGGAGCAGACCGCACAGTTCGGCGGTGATGGTGTCGGCGCTGCTCGGGTAGTACGTGATGATGTCGCGCAGCCGGCCCGCCAGCTCCTCGAACATGGCGGGGGTGGGGAAGTACGGGTTGCAGGGGATGCAGAAGTCCACCGGGCCGGCCCCGTCGCCCTCCCGCGTCAGCGCCGCCATCGACGGGCTGTGCGCCGCGGTGCTGCGGAACAACGAGGTGACGTTGTCGGCCATGGGTCCTCCGTGTGCGACGGACCCGTCGGGGAGGGGGCCGGGCCCGTCATGCCTGGGTGGCCCGCGCGGGGGAGCACGGGCCACCCGGGAGTACGGAGCGGGGCGCGCCGCCGTTCAGCCGATGTGAGGAAGATGTGACGGCGGCGCTTCCCCGGGACTCATGCCCCGAACGAGTGGACCGTCGTCGTCCGGTACGTCTGCCCCGGCCGCAGCACGGTCGACGGGAACGACGGCTGGTTCGGCGCGTCCGGGAAGTGCTGGGTCTCCAGGCACAGCCCGTCGCCCTGCCGGTAGACCCGGCCGCCGGAGCCGACCAGGGTGCCGTCGAGGAAGTTGCCGGAGTAGAACTGCAGGCCCGGCTCGTTCGTCGCGATCCGCAGGGTGCGGCCGGAGGACGGGTCGCGCAGGGTGGCGACGTGTTCGGGACGGCGGGTGATGCCCTTGTCGAGCACCCAGTTGTGGTCGAAGCCCTGCCCGTACAGCACCTGCTGGTGAGCGGTGCGGATGTCCCGGCCGATCGGCTTGGCCCGGCGGAAGTCGAAGGGGGTGGCCGCGACCCGGGCCAGTTCGCCCGTGGGGATCAGCCCCGAGTCGACCGGCGTGTAGCGGGAGGCGGCGATGGACAGCTCGTGGTCGTACACGGAGCCGCTGCCCTCGCCGGCGAGGTTCCAGTAGACGTGGCTGGTGAGGTTGACGACGGTGGCCTTGTCGGTGGTGGCCTCGTAGTCGATGCGCCAGTCGCCGTCGCGGGTGAGGGTGTACGTCACCTTCGCGCGCAGCGTGCCCGGGTAGCCCATCTCGCCGTCGACGCTCGTGTGGTACAGGTGCAGGCCGACGTCGGAGCCCCGGGTGAACGGCTCGACGTCCCAGACCCGCTTGTCGAAGCCCTGCGAGCCGCCGTGCAGGCTGTTCTCGCCGTCGTTGACGGAGAGCTGGTACTGCTGTCCGTCGAGGGTGAAGCGGCCCTGGTCGATGCGGTTGCCGTAGCGGCCGATCAGGGCGCCGAAGTAGGGGCTGGAGGCGACGTACTCCTCGACGGTGCCGAAGCCGAGGGAGACGTTGGCGTACCGGCCGCGGCGGTCGGGGATCTCCAGGGACTGGACGACGCCGCCGTAGGAGAGGACCTTCATCCGCGTGCCGCCGTTCTCCAGCGACCAGCTGTGGACCTTGGTGCCGTCCGCGAGCCTGCCGAAGAGCGACTTCACCGGCTTCCCCCTGCCCGGCGAGGCGTGCGCCGTCCCGCCCAGGGAGGTGGCGGCGACCCCGGTCGCCGCGGCTCCTGCGATGACCGTGCGTCTGTTCAGTTCCATCCGTGCGGCTCCCGAGAAGGAAGGGGCCCCGCCGTCCGACGGGGCCCGAGCTGACTTACGAACCGGACTTGCGCTTGTTCCACACGTCGAAGCCGACCGCCGCCAGCAGGACCAGGCCCTTGATGACCTGCTGCCAGTCGGTGCCGATGCCGACGAGGTTCATACCGTTGTTCAGCACGCCCAGGACCAGGCCGCCGATGATCGCGCCGAGGACCGTGCCGACGCCGCCGCTCATCGACGCGCCGCCGATGAACGAGGCGGCGATGGCCTCCAGCTCGAAGTTGAGGCCGGCCTTGGGAGAGGCCGCGTTGAAGCGGGCGGCGAAGACCAGACCCGCCAGGGCCGCGAGCATGCCCATGTTCAGGAAGACCAGGAAGGTGACCTTCTTGTCCCGCACGCCGGACAGCTTGGCCGCGGGCAGGTTGCCGCCGATGGCGTAGATGTGGCGGCCGATGACGGCGTTGCGCATCACGTAGCCGAAGCCGACGAGCAGCGCGCCGAGGATCAGCAGCACGATCGGGGCGCCCTTGTAGCTGGCCAGCAGCATCGTCACGACCAGGATGGCGGAGCCGAGCGCGACGAGCTTCAGCAGGAACAGCTTGGCGGGCAGGACGTCGAGGTCGAACTCCTTCTGGCGGCGGCGGTCGCGGACCTCCTGGAGGACCACGAGCGCGATCAGCGCGAAGCCGAGGAGCAGGGTGAGGTTGTGGTAGTTGGTCTCCGGGCCGACCTCCGGCATGAAGCCGTTGGCGACCGTCTGCAGACCCTTGGGGAACGGGCCGAGGGTCTGGCCCTCCAGGAAGATCTCGGTGAGACCGCGGAAGGTCAGCATGCCCGCGAGGGTCACGATGAACGACGGTATGCCGCCGTAGGCGATGAACCAGCCCTGTATCGCGCCGGCCAGCGCGCCCACGGCCAGACAGAGGATCACCGCGACCGGCCACGGCAGGTCGTTCTTCACCATGAAGACGGCGGCCATCGAGCCGACGAACGCCGTCAGCGAGCCGACCGACAGGTCGATGTGGCCCGCGATGATGACCAGCATCATGCCGATCGCGAGGATCAGGATGTAGCTGTTCTGCAGCACCAGGTTGGACACGTTGCGCGGCAGCAGCAGGTCGCCGTCGGTCCACACCGCGAAGAGCGCCACGATGAGGCCGAGGGCGATCAGCATGCCGTACTGGCGCATGTTGCGGCGCATGCCGTCCAGCATCAGCTGGAGCAGGCCGTCACCGCCGCCCGCCCCGTCCCTGCCCGGCGGCGCGGCCGCCGGGGTCTTGCCGGTGACTTCGGTGCTGCTCATCGGGATACCTCTTTGTCCTTCGTCATCTGACGCATCAGCGATTCCTGGGAGGCCTCGGCCCGCGAGAACTCACCGGTCAGCCTTCCTGCGGCCATCGTGTAGATGCGGTCGCACATGCCGAGCAGTTCGGGCAGCTCGGAGGAGATGAAGACGACCGCCTTGCCCTCGGCGGCCAGCTTGTCGATGACCGTGTAGATCTCGTACTTGGCGCCGACGTCGATGCCGCGCGTCGGCTCGTCGAGGATCAGCACATCGGGACCCGCGAAGATCCACTTGCTGAGCACGACCTTCTGCTGGTTGCCGCCGGACAGCTTGCCCACCGGCTCGAACACCGTCGGGGCCTTGATGTTCATCGACTTCCGGAAGCCCTCGGCGACCTGCCGCTCCTCGTGCTCGTCCACCACACCGCGCCGGGCGACCTTCTTCAGGGAGCTGAGCGAGATGTTGCGGTTGATGGTGTCGATGAGGTTCAGCCCGAAGTGCTTGCGGTCCTCGGTGACGTACGCGATGCCGTGCCCGACCGCCTCGGGGACGGTCCTCGTACGGATCTCCGTGCCGTCCTTGAGGACCGTGCCGGCGGCGTACCGGCCGTAGGTGCGGCCGAAGATGCTCATCGCGAGCTCGGTACGGCCCGCGCCCATCAGGCCGGCGATGCCGACGATCTCACCGCGCCGCACCTCGAGGGACACGTCGTCGACGACCTTGCGCTGCTGGTCGATCGGGTGGTGCACGGTCCAGTTGCGGATCTCCAGGGCCGGGGCGGCGCCCTCCTCCGGCTGGTGCGGGGAGCGCTCCGGGAAGCGGTGCTCCAGGTCGCGGCCGACCATGCCGGAGATGATCCGGTCCTCGCTGGTCTCCGCGGCCTTCACGTCGAGCGTCTCGATGGTCCGCCCGTCCCGCAGGATCGTCACCGAGTCGGCGACCTTGCGGATCTCGTTGAGCTTGTGGGAGATGATGATCGAGGTGATGCCCTGTTCCTTCAACTCCAGGATCAGATCGAGGAGCTTGTCGCTGTCCTCGTCGTTCAGGGCCGCGGTCGGCTCATCGAGGATGAGCAGCTTCACCTTCTTCGAGAGCGCCTTCGCGATCTCCACCAGCTGCTGCTTGCCCACGCCGATGTCGGCGACGCGGGTGTCCGGGTGGTCGGACAGACCGACCCGGCGCAGCAGTTCGGTGGCGTGCTTGAGGGTGGCGTTCCAGTTGATGAACCCGCGTGTGGCGTGCTCATTGCCGAGGAAGATGTTCTCGGCGAGGGAGAGGAACGGCGACAGCGCCAGTTCCTGGTGGATGATGACGATGCCGCGCTGCTCGCTGGCCCGGATGTCCTTGAACTCGCAGGGCTCCCCCTCGAAGAGGATGTCCCCCTCGTAGCTGCCGTGCGGGTGGACGCCGGAGAGGACCTTCATGAGGGTCGACTTGCCGGCGCCGTTCTCACCGCAGATGGCGTGGACCTCGCCCTTGCGGACGGTCAGTGTGACGTCCGACAGCGCCTTGACGCCGGGAAAGGTCTTGACGATCGAGCGCATTTCCAGGACGGGTCCCGCCATGGTCGTGCCTTCCAATCCTTGAAGGGGCCCGGTTACTTGAGCTGGTCCTCGGTGTAGTAGCCGCCGTCGACCAGGACCTGCTTGTAGTTGGACTTGTCGACGCTGACCGGCTGCAGCAGGTAGGCGGGGACGACCTTGGAGCCGTTGTCGTACGACTTGGTGTCGTTGACCTCGGGCTTCTTGTCGTCCAGGACCGCGTCGACCATGTTCGCGGCGACCTTGGCGAGCTCGCGCAGGTCCTTGAAGACGGTCTGGGTCTGCTGTCCCGAGATGATCGACTTCAGCGAGGCGACCTCGGCGTCCTGGCCGGTGACGACGGGCATGGCCTTGCTGCCGGAGCCGTAGCCGTCCGACTTCAGGGCGGACAGGATGCCGATGGAGATGCCGTCGTAGGGCGAGAGCACCGCGTCGACCCGGGCGTTGCGGTAGCTGGAGGTGAGCAGGTCGTCCATGCGCTTCTGCGCGGTGCCGCCGTCCCAGCGCAGCGTGGTGACCTGGTTGAGGTCGGTCTGCTTGGAGCGGACGACCAGCTGGCCCTTGTCCATGTACGGCTTCAGGACGTTCATCGCGCCCTGGAAGAAGTACCGGGTGTTGTTGTCGTCGTTGGAGCCGGCGAACAGCTCGATGTTGAAGGGGCCCTTCTTGCCGGCCTTCAGCCCCAGCTTGTCGACGATGTAGCCGCCCTGCAGCTCGCCGACCTTCTCGTTGTCGAAGGAGGCGTAGTAGTCGACGTTCTCCGTGCCGAGGATCAGCCGGTCGTAGGAGACGACCGGGATGTCGGCGTCCTTGGCCTGCTGCAGGACGTTGCCCAGGGACTTGTTGTCGATCGCCGCCACGATCAGGGCGTCCACACCCTGCGTGATCATGTTCTCGATCTGGGAGACCTGCTGGTCCGGGTCGTCCTCGCCGAAGACCAGCTTGGTCTTGAACCCCTTGGCCTTCAGCTCCTTCTCGACGTTGGCGCCGTCGGCGATCCAGCGCTCGGAGGACTTGGTCGGCATCGCGATGCCGACGGTGGCTCCCTGCGCGCCGCCCTTCTCCTCCTCGCTGCCGCCCTCGCTGTTCTGGCCGCAGGCGGTCAGGGTGAGGGCGAGGGTGGCGGCCGAGGCGACGGCGGCGAGTGCGGCTCTGCGGTTACGCATGGTCATCATCCTTGATGTGGGTGCGGGGTCGGTCCGGACGGGCGAGGCGCTTCCGGGAGGCGGAGTCGGGCGACCGGGAAAGAGGTGTGTGCGATTGTGCGCGGCTGTGTCTACTTCTGTGAAGCCGAGTTTCCGGAACGTTATGACGGAATTTCGAACCGGCTCAGATCGCCCGGAAGCCGCGAACCGAGCGGCGCCATGTCGCCGTCCGCGCCGTGCCGGGCCAGCAGGTCCAGGGCCAGCCGGCCGCGCCGCACGCGCTCCTTCGCGGTCGCCAGGGTCAGCTCCCGCATGTGGTGTCCGTACGGATAGATCCCGGGCGCCTTGGACAGGCCGAACTTCAGGTACAGCGGGGCGCCGCGCCGGATGAGTTCGGCGACCTCGTACATCCGCACGTAGCCGCCGAGGTCGTCGGGGGCCTCGATGTACATGTCCATCGGTGTGGCCGAAACCCGCCGTATCTCGGTGAGGTGGTCGAGCGTCAGGTCACTGGGCACGTTGATCGAGTCGGCGCCGAGGTGCTCGTAGACCGCGAAGGAGGCCGGGTTGACCGGTCCGACGAGCGCCGAGAGCTTCAGCGTGGTGTCGGCGGGCAGCAGCCCGGCCGCGCGCGCCCGGTGCAGCGTCCACAGCACGCCCTCGTCGGCCACGAGCAGGCACTTCACGCCCAGTTCCGTGGCGCGCACGGCGTCCTCGACACAGCCGGCCACCGCGTCGTGGCCCCGGGCGCGCAGCCCGCCGCCGCCCGAGTCGGTACGGGTGGAACCGCCGATGTCCCAGGTGCCGCGCGGACCGGTGAACAGGCAGAGCTCGATGTCGCGCTCCGCGGTGGCCTCGGCCATCTCGGTGATCTCGGCGTCGGTCAGCATCCAGACGCCGCTGCCCTGACTGATCCGGTGGATCGGCACATCGAGGCGCGAGGCCTCCTTCAGGACCACGGCCAGCGCCTCCGGACCCTCGCAGGAGGGGATCTCGGTGCGCCAGCGGCCGCCGCCGGGGAAGGCGTGCGGCGAGGCGTCGGCGGGGTCGAGGGCGGGTGCGCTCAGGCCGAGCGCGGCGAGGATCTGCTCACCGGGTCTGCGGGGAGCCGTGGCGGAAGCGTCGGTCACAGGGGGTCCTTTGGTTCGATATGTCGGACGAGGTTCGCGGCCCGGGGTGCGGGTCGGGCGGGAAGGGGGCCGGGCGTACGCCGGTACGGGGGCCGTCAGGTCGCCCCCGTACCGGCGTACCGTCTAGGGACGCAACAGGACCTTGCCCACCTTCGGATCGCCGGACCCCACCAGCTCGATGGCCCGCGGGAACTCGGCCAGCGGCAGCTCGTGGCTCACCAGCGGCAGCGGATCGAGCAGCCCCGCGGCGAACACCCGCACGGTGTGCGCCCAGGCGTCCGGCGGCGCGCCGAAGACGGTGTGCACCTCCAGCTGCCGCACGACCAGGTCCGTGGGGTCGAGCCCGTCGGCGCCCGGCGCCGGGATGCCGGTGAGGACCAGCCGCCCGCCGCGCCGCAGCAGCGAGGCCGCGATGCGGGCCGCGTCCGCGGACCCGGCGGTCTCGATCACCACGTCGAAGTCGTCCGGGAGCGCCCGGTCCTTGGTGCGGAAGTCGGTGGCCCCGTACTGCCGGGACAGCGCCTCGCGGTCGTCCCGGGAGCCCACCACCAGCAGCTCGGAGGGGGAGCCGGCGCGCAGGAACTGCACGGCGAACATCCCCAGGGTGCCGGTGCCGACCACCGCGACCCGCTCGCCGGGCACGGCGTTCGCCTTCAGCGCGGCGGCGGCGATGCAGGCGGCCGGCTCGAGCAGCGCGGCGGCGCTCAGGTCGGCGTCGTCCGGGAGGACGTGCAGCAGCCGGGCCGGGAGGGTCAGCGTGGCGGCCATGGCGCCCGGCCGGGTGAACCCGGTCTCCTCGTAACCCGCCGAGCACAGCGTCGTCTCGCCGGCGTGACAGCGGTCGCAGACCTGGCAGTTGCGGAAGCCCTCGCCGACCACCTTGCGGCCGACCAGTGATTCCGGCACCCCCGCGCCCACCCGCTCCACGGTCCCGGACCACTCGTGGCCCGGGGTGAGCGGGTACCGCACGTACCCCTCGGGCCGGTTGCCCTGGTACACCTCGCGGTCACTGCCGCAGATGCCCGAGGCGTGGACCCGGACCAGGGCCTCGCCCGCACCGGGTTCGCGCGGCTCGTGCGGGACCAGGCGGTGCTCGCCGGGACCCTCGATGACGACCTGGGTGCTCATCGCGTCCCTCCCGGGCGGTCCGCGGTCACTTGGTGCCCTTGGGCTTGCGCTGTTCCCAGCCCTCGGCCCACAGGTCGAACCGGGCCTGCTGCTGCGGGAACTCGGCCGCCGCGTCGACGTCCAGCTCCACGCCGAGGCCGGGGGCGTCGGACAGGTGGAAGCAGCCGTCCTCCGGGTTCACCTGGGGCGCGCCCTTGACGACCTTCTTGATCTCCGCGTCCGCGAAGTCGTTGAAGTGCTCGAGGATCTTGAAGTTCGGCGAGGTGAAGCCGACCTGGAGGGACGCGGCGGTCAGCACGGGGCCGCCGACGTTGTGCGGGGCGACCAGCATGTAGTGGGTCTCGGCGGTCGCGGCGAGCTTGCGGGTCTCCCAGATGCCGCCGATGTGGCCGACGTCCGGCTGGATGATGTCGACCGCCTGGCTCTCGAAGAGCTCGCGGAACTCGATGCGGTCGTGGATGCGTTCGCCGGTGGCGAGGGGCATGTCGACCTTCGCGGCGACCTTCTCCAGCGCCTTGAGGTTCTCCGGCGGGACCGGCTCCTCCAGCCAGGCCGGCTTGAACGGCGCCAGCTCGTGCGCGAGGCGCACGGCGGTGGCGGGGGAGAAGCGGCCGTGCATCTCCAGCATCAGCTCGGCGTCCGGGCCGATGGCGTCGCGGACCGCCTCGATCAGGGAGACCGCGTACAGCGTCTGCCGGTGGTCGAGTTCGAAGTGGCCGGTGCCGAAGGGGTCGATCTTGAGCGCCCGGTAACCGCGCTCCATCACCGCCCGCGCGGCCTTGTGGTACGCCTCCGGGGTGCGCTCGGTGGTGTACCAGCCGTTGGCGTAGGCCTTGACCTTGTCGGTGACCTTGCCGCCGAGCAGCTGCCAGACGGGCACGCCGAGGGCCTTGCCCTTGATGTCCCAGCAGGCCATCTCGACGACGGCGATGCCGGACATCACGATCTCGCCGGCGCGGCCGTAGTCGCCGTACTTCATCCGGCGGACCAGGTCCTCGACAGCGAACGGGTCGGAGCCGAGAATGTGGTTGACCTCGGCCTCCTTCAGGTAACCCAGGAGGGCGTCGGTGTGGCCCAGCATCCGGGTCTCGCCGACTCCGGTGATGCCCTCGTCGGTGTGCACCTGGACGTACGTCAGGTTGCGCCACGGCGTCCCGACCACGTGTGTGCTGATTCCGGTGATGCGCACGGCAGTTAGCCCCTCGCTGTGGTGGTGGACCTTGTCCTTCGGTGTGCAGAGTTCGACGCGTTCGATATTTCGGCACACGTTCGAAATGCTGGCGTGACAGTAAGGACGGGGTGGCGCGAGTGTCAATGGGTCGCGCGCACAACGGTTTCGACAGTTTCGAAACCATTGGGCAATGGTCCGCACCAAACCTTCACAGCAAGCCCTATGAAGCGGGCCCGGACGGAACCTAACCTTCCCGCGTCATGGACTTTTGCCACCCGTGCCGACGGCACCTCAACGGCGCCCTGGCCTGCCCCGGCTGCGGCACGCCCGCCGAGACGCTCCGCGCCGGGCGGCAGGGGCCCGCGGCGTCCCCGGGGCACGGGGACGAGGCGCACGGGACCGCGGAGGCCGCCCGGACCGCGGAGGACTCCGGGGAGCGCGACGACGGGGAGGCCCGGGACGACGGCCCGCGCGGACGCCGCGCGGACCGGCGCCGGGGGCGGTGGCCGGAACCGGGGCCCGAACCGGACGGGGCCCCCGCGGCGGGGGAGAGCCGCCGGGACCGCAAGGCGGCGGCACACCGCCGCCGGCGCAACCGCACGCTGCTGATCGCGGCCGGATTCGTCCTCGCGGCGGGCGGACTGAGCCTCGCGGAACTCGGCCTGGACGCGCCCGGCTCGAAGCCGGAGCCGGCGGCGGCCGGGGAGGAGTCGCCCGACGGCGGCTCGACGGAGGTGGTGTCCTCGGGCCCGGCGGGCGGCGGCGGCGCGGGCGCCGCGGCGCCCGGAACGTCGCCCGGTGCGAAGCCTTCCGGCTCCCCGTCCGCCTCCGGCTCCCCGGAGGCGGAGGAGTCGGAGAAACCGGAGAAGCCGGAGGGGGCGGAGGAGGAGAAGGCGGAGGAGGACGTGTCGTCCGCGCCCGCGACCCCGTCCACGGCCGACCCGACGACGGCTCCGCCGCCGGCGGCCTCGACGGAGCCGGAGACCCCGGAGCCGGACCCGGCCACGGAGGAGCCCGAGCCGGAACCCGAGCCCACGAAGACCTGCGACCGGTTCCTGTGGTGGTGCACCTGACCCGGCCGGACGCCCCCGTCCCTCAGTCCGCGTCCAGCATCCTCCGCAGCGCGTCCCGCAGCGCCACCCGCTCCGCCTCCGAGAGCCCCGCCAGCGGCTCGCGCGCGAACCGCAGCGACTCCCGCAGGCTCCGCGCCACCCGCCGGCCCTCGGCCGTCGCCGCCGCCAGCTTCACCCGCCGGTCCGCCGGATCGGGCCGCCGCTCCGCCAGCCCCCGCGCCTCCAGCCGGTCGACGATCCCGGTGACGTTCGACGGCTCGCACTTCAGCCGCTGCGCCAGCTTCCGCATCGGCAGCGGCTCCAGGGAGAGGAGACTGAGCAGCTTCGCCTGGGCACCCGTGAGGGCGTGACCGGCGGCGGCTTCCTCGTACTCCTCGTGGTAGCGGGCCACCACCGAGCCGATGAGTTCGACGACCTCCAGGGTGAGGGCGTCGGGACGGCGCGAGGCGGCATCGGGTGTGGCCATGCCCTCCAGGGTACCCGTTTGCTTGACATACTGAAATATTCAGCCGCATGGTTGTTTCAGGTAATGAACTATCCGAGGAAAGGTGCCCGGCCATGACCACCCCCACACTCCCCACCACCGGCCGCGAGTGGCATCTGCTCAGCCGCCCCGTCGGCTGGCCGAAGCCCGAGGACTTCGCCCTCGTCGAGGCGGAGGTCCCCGCCCCGGCCGGGGGACAGGTGCTCGTACGGAACAAGTACCTCTCCGTCGACCCGTACATGCGCGGCCGGATGAGTGCCGCGAAGTCCTACGTCGCCCCCTTCGAGCTGGGCAAGGTCATGCAGGGCGGCGCCGTCGGCGAGGTGGTCGCCTCGAACGCCGAGGGGATCGCCGTCGGCGACCACGTCCTGCACTTCCTCGGCTGGCGCGAGTACGCCGTCGTGGACGCGAAGAACGCCGTCACGGTGGACCCGCAGGCGGCGCCCCTGTCGGCGTACCTGGGCGTGCTGGGCATGACCGGCCTCACCGCCTACGCCGGCCTGCTGCGCACCGCCGCCTTCAAGGAGGGCGACTCCGTCTTCGTCTCCGGTGCCGCGGGCGCCGTCGGCAGCCAGGTCGGGCAGATCGCGAAGCTCAAGGGCGCCTCGCGGGTGATCGGCTCGGCCGGCTCCGACGAGAAGGTGAAGCTGCTCGTCGAGGAGTACGGCTTCGACGCCGCCTTCAACTACAAGAGCGGCCCCGTGAGCGAGCAGCTGCGCGCCGCCGCCCCGGACGGCGTCGACGTCTACTTCGACAACGTCGGCGGCGACCACCTGGAGGCCGCCATCGGCTCCCTCAACCGGGACGGCCGGATCGCCGTCTGCGGGATGATCTCGGTCTACAACAACACCGAGCCCGCCCCCGGCCCGCGCAACCTCGCCCGGCTGATCCAGACCCGCGGCCGCATCGAGGGCTTCCTCGTCGGTGACCACTACGACCTCCAGCCGCAGTTCGTCCGGGAGGTCGGCCCCTGGGTCCGCTCGGGCGAGCTGAAGTACCGCGAGACGGTCGTCGAGGGCATCGAGAACAACCTCGAGGCGTTCCTCGGCGTCCTGCGCGGCGACAACACCGGGAAGATGATCGTCAAGCTCTGACCCGGCCGTGACGCCGTCCGCCGGCGGTCGTTGCACACGACGGGGCCGCACCCTTGGACGTGGGGTGCGGCCCTCGCCCGTGCCGGGGGAGGGCGCCCCGATAAGGTCTTCCCATGCGCGATCTTGGGGTGGGTCTCCGGTATCTCCTGAAGGGCCAGCGGTGGGTGGCCCGGCACGGCAGGCAGTTCGGGTTCGGGCTGCTGCCGGGGCTGATCACCCTCGTCCTGTACGCCGCCGCCCTGGTCGCGCTCGCGCTCTGGGGAGAGGACTTCGTCACCTGGGCGACCCCGTTCGCCGACGACTGGTCCAGCCCCTGGGCCGGGCTGTTCCGCGGCTTCCTCACCGCCGTGCTGTTCGCGCTCGGCCTGCTGCTGTCCGTGCTCACCTTCACCGCGGTGACCCTGCTCATCGGGCAGCCGTTCTACGAGAACCTCTCCGAGAAGGTCGACCGGGACGTCTCGCCCGACGGCACCGCGCCCGAGTCGGGGCTGCCGCTGTGGCGGGAGCTGTGGGTCTCGGCCCGCGACAGCCTCCGCATCGTCGTACGGGCCCTGGTGTGGGGCGTGCTGCTGTTCGCGCTCGGGTTCGTCCCGGTGGTGGGGCAGACCGTCGTACCGGTGATCGGGTTCTTCGTCACCGGGTTCTTCCTCACCGAGGAGCTCACCGCCGTCGCGCTCCAGCGGCGCGGGGTGGAACTGCGGGAGCGGCTCGCCCTCCTGAGGTCCCGCAAGACCCTCGTCTGGGGCTTCGGCACACCCCTGGGCCTGGCGTTCCTGGTCCCGTTCGTCGCCGTCTTCCTGATGCCCGGCGCGGTCGCCGGCGCCACGCTGATGGCGCGCGACCTGCTCGGCGAGGAGACCTCCGGGGAGGACGCCGGGAAGCCCGGGAAGGAAGAGGACGTCCCCTCGTGACCGAGGTGCTCGCGGTCGCCGTCATCACCGTCCTGGCCGTGATCGCCCCGGGCGCCGACTTCGCCCTGGTGGTGCGCAACAGCTACCTCCACGGCCGCCGCACCGGCCTGCTCGGCGCACTCGGCGTCGCCGTCGGCGTCCTGGTGCACGTCACCTACACGATGCTCGGCGTCGGACTGCTGATCGCCTCCTCCGCCTTCCTGTTCACGGTCGTCAAACTGGTCGGCGCGGCCTACCTCGTGTACATCGGCGTCCGCACCTTCCGCACCCGCGGCGAGGTCACCGTCGACCTGGGGGACAGCACGGGACTGACCCCGTTCGCGGCGCTGCGCACCGGCTTCCTGACCAACGTCCTCAACCCGAAGACGACCCTGTTCGTCGTCTCGACCTTCGCGCAGGCCGTCGGCCCCGGCACCCCGGTCCTGACGCAGGCGGGCTACGGCCTGTTCATGTCGCTGGCCCACCTGCTGTGGTTCGGCGCCGTCGCGGTGTTCTTCTCCCACGACCGGATGCGCACCCTGATGCTGCGCGGCCAGAAGGTCCTCAACAAGGTCATCGGCTCCGTCCTGGCCGGCCTCGGCGTCGGCCTCGCGTTCGCCCCGTCGCACTGACCGCCGCGGTCACCGCCGGCCGCGCCCGCCCGACGGCGTCCGGCCGGTTCCGCCGGCCGCGGCGGGGTCCGGCCCGAAACAGATGTGAAAGGTTCGTACGGGATTGAAGCGGGCAGCCTGATGGAGGGGCCGCGGGATCACCACAGGGGTTACCGTCGGTCCGGTGGGCCCCCCATGAGCAGCCCCGGTCCGGGACCCTGACCCCGGACCGGGGCTTATGGGCGCGCGGCGACCGGCCCTACCGCACGCCGAAGCCGTACACCGTCGTGGAGCGGAACACCTCGCCCGGCCTCAGGACCGTGCTCGGGAACTCCGGGCGGTTCGGGGAGTCGGGGAAGTGCTGGGTCTCCAGCGCGATGCCGTCGCCGGGGGCGAAGGGCTCCCCGATGTGGTCCGCGGTGTACAGCTGCATCCCGGGCTCGGTGGTCGCCACCGTCAGCACCCGGCCCGACGTCGGGTCGTACAGCTCGGCGACCTCCTCGGGGGCCGCCGTCACCCCCTTGTCGAGGACGAAGTTGTCGTCGTAGCCGGTGCCGGCCTCGCGGGCCTCGCGGAAGTCGAAGCGGGTGCCGGCGACGTCGGCGAGCTCACCGCTCGGGATCAGGTCCGCGTCGGACGGGGTGTGGCGGGAGGCCGCCAGCCGCAGCTCGTGCCCGGCCGCGCTGCCCGAGCCGGACAGGTTCCAGTACGAGTGGTTCGTCAGGTTCACGTGCGTCGGCGCGTCCGTCACCGCCTCGTACGCGATCCCCAGCGCGCCCCGCTCGTCCAGCGTGTACGTCACCGAGACCTCAAGACGCCCCGGGAAGCCCTCCTCGCCGTCCTCGGCGACCAGGGACAGCCGCAGACCGTGCTCGACCGGGGCGACGTCCCACACGCGCTTGTCGAAGCCCCGCTCACCGCCGTGCAGCGAGTTCGGCCCGTCGTTCGCCGCCAGCGTGTGGTCGCGCCCGTCCAGGGAGAAGCGGGCGCCCGCGATCCGGTTGGCGTACCGGCCGATCAGGGCGCCCAGGAAGGGCTCCGGATGGCGGAGGTAGCCGTCCAGGTCGGGGAATCCCAGTACCACGCTCCCGGTCCGTCCGTCCCGGTCCGGCACCTCGACGTCCTGCACGATCCCGCCGTAGGACAGGATCCGTACCCGTACGCCCGCCCGTTCCAGGGTCCAGCGGTGCACCGGTGTGCCGTCGGGAAGTGTGCCGAAGAGTTCGTTCATGTGCGGAACAATAAGTCACGGCCGCTTCGCCGTGACCGTCCGGTAGGCGATCTCGGCGAGCTCGGCCTGCCCCTCGACGCTGGGATGGAACCAGTCCCAGCGGCTCAGCTCGGCGGTGCCGAAGCGGTACGCGTGCACCGCGCCGCCGTCGAAGCGGCAGCGGCGGTCCTTCGCGCAGACCTCCTCCAGCACCTCGTTGTAGTCCTCCACCCGCTCGCGCACCGTCTCGCGCCGCAGCGTCGCCGCGGCGTCCAGGGAATCCGCGTCACCCAGCATCGACGGGCAGATGCCCAGCTTCCACACCTGCCTGCCCAGCGGATTGGTCCGGCCCTGCGACCAGAGCCGCTTCAGGTCCGGCACGCTCGCCACGTACACCTGCGCCGTGGGCAGCGCCTCGCGCAGCGTGCGCATGGCCTCCTGGAAGTCGGCCCGGAAGTCCTCCACCGGCGTCATCGCCGCCGTGGTCTCCCGGCAGGCGTCGTTCGCCCCGGCCATCACCGCCACCAGCTCCGGGCCCCGTCGCACCGCCCGCGCCATCTGCCCCGGCAGGTCCGCCATCCGGGCCCCGGTCACCGCGTGGTTCCAGGCCCGCTCGGCCGCGCCCGCCCGCCCCAGCAGCCGGACGGCGAGACTGTCCACCTGCTCGTCGGCGCCCGTCGCCCACGACACCTCGGGACAGTCCGTCAGCACCGCGCACGCGTCGAAGCCGCGCGTGATGGAGTCCCCCACGGCGGCGACCGACTCCGGACTGGTGTCCCACACGGGCGTCGGCCTCGGGGACGGCCGCTCCTTCCGCGCCGCCGTGCCCGACGGGGCGGCGGAGTCACCGCCGACGGCGTCGCAGCCGGCCACGCCCAGCACCGCGGCCGTCACCGCGGCCAGCACGGCCCGTGCACGGCGTCCGCGCCCCCGCGTCGCCCGCTCCATCCCTCGCCTCCCCGCGCACCGTGATCCGTCCGTCCCCCACCCATGACAACGCACGGGAGTTCCCGCCCCCACCCGTACAGGCGTCCTGCCGGGTGAATGACGCACGTTTCCCGGCACCGGGACCGACGGTACGTCACACTCCTTGCCCCGTCGCACGGTAGCCTCGCCATCAACGTGGTCCGACCGGGCCGCGCCCGTTCCAAGACGACCCGCTCAGCCCGGAGGTTCCGGTGACGACCCGTGGAGTTCTGTACGTGCACTCCGCGCCGCGCGCGTTGTGCCCGCACGTCGAGTGGGCCGTCGCCGGGGTGCTCGGCACGCGCGTCAGCCTGGACTGGATCCGCCAGCCCGCCGCCCCCGGCACCTGGCGCTCCGAGTTCTCCTGGAAGGGCCGGGCGGGCACCGCCTCCCAACTCGCCTCCGCGCTGCGCGGCTGGCAGATGCTGCGCTTCGAGGTCACCGCCGAGCCCTGCCCCACCGCCGAGGGCGAGCGCTACAGCTGCACCCCCGACCTGGGCATCTTCCACGCCGTCACCGGCATCCACGGCGACATCCTCATCCCCGAGGACCGCCTCCGCGCCGCCCTGGTCCGCTCCCGGACCGAGGAGACCGACCTCGAGTCGGAGATCGCCAAACTCCTCGGCAAGCCCTGGGACGACGAACTCGAACCCTTCCGCTACGCGGGAGAGGGCGCCCCGGTCCGCTGGCTCCACCAGGTGGTCTGAGAAACACCCCGGGACGCGGCGCCCCTTGAAAGGGGCGCGGGGCTGTGCCGGTATGCGGCTTTGCCGCGCGGGCGCGCTCAACCCCCTCGAGGGGCGCGGGGGACTGCGCGACAAGCCACAACGATCCCGCACCCGACCGACCTCCCCCTCCCCCCGGGGCGGAGGGGCGGAGCCCCTCGAGGACGGGACGGGTAGGGGCGGCGGGGGCGAAAACCTCCCGGCACGCCCTCACGGCGCCGCACGGCAAAGGGCCCCCACCCCGCAGAGGGGTGAGGGCCCTTCAGACCACCGGCGCCCGTCACACGGACCGGAACGCCAGCACCACGTTGTGCCCACCGAACCCGAACGAGTCGTTCAACGCGGCGATCCGCCCGTCCACGGGCAGCTTCCGCGCCTCGCCGCGCACGACGTCCGCGGCCGCCTCGGCCTCCGGGTCCAGGTTCTCCACGTTGATCGTCGGCGGAGCCACCCGGTGGTACAGCGCCAGCACGGTGGCCACCGACTCCACCCCGCCCGCGCCGCCCAGCAGGTGCCCGGTCATCGACTTCGTCGCGGAGACCGCGAAGTGGTCCGCGTCGTCCCCGAACACCTTCCGCAGCGCCTTCAGTTCCGCGATGTCACCGGCCGGCGTGGACGTGGCGTGCGCGTTGACGTGCACGATCTCCGCCGGGTCCAGGTCCGTCCGCTCCAGCAGGTTCTGCAGGGCGTGCGAGATGCCGCGCCCCTCCGGCTCCGGCTGCACGATGTCGTGCGCGTCGGCCGAGATGCCCTGGCCGACCGCCTCCGCGTACACCCGGGCGCCCCGCGCGGCGGCGTGCTCGGCGGACTCCAGGACGACGACGCCCGCGCCCTCGCCCATGACGAAGCCGTCACGGGCCACGTCGTAGGGGCGCGAGGCGCCCTCGGGGTCGTCGTTGTTCTTGGACATCGCCATCATGTTGCCGAACGCGGCGATCGGCAGCGGGTGGATCGCCGCCTCCGTGCCGCCCGCGACGACGACGTCGGCACGGCCGGTGCGGATCATCTCGATGGCGTAGCCGATGGCCTCGGCGCCCGACGCGCACGCGGAGACCGGGGTGTGCACACCGGCGCGGGCGTTCACCGCGAGACCCACGTTCGCGGACGGGCTGTTCGGCATCAGCATGGGGACGGTGTGCGGGGAGACGCGGCGTACGCCCTTCTCCTTCAGCACGTCGTGCTGGTCCAGCAGGGTCGTCACACCGCCGATGCCGGACGCGATCACCGCGCCCAGCCGGTCGGGGTCGACGCTCGGGTCCTCGCCGGCCTTGGCTTCGAAGCCGGCGTCGGCCCACGCCTCCTTGGCGGCGATCAGCGCGAACTGCGCCGAACGGTCCAGGCGGCGGGCCTGCGGCCGGGGGATGACCTCGGTGGGCTCCACGGCCGCCCGGGCCGCGATGCGGACCGCCTGCTCGGCGGCCCACTCCTCCGTGAGGAGCTTGACGCCGGAACGTCCGGCGACCAGGCCCTCCCAGGTCGAGGCTGCGTCGCCACCCAGCGGTGTGGTTGCGCCGATACCGGTGACGACCACGGTGCGATTGGTCGGGCTCATCGGAATTCTCTCTCCAACGGATCTACGAGGATTCGTACGGCGCCACCGCCGGGTGGCGGGGCCGGGACCCCCGGCCCCCGGGCCTTCCGTCCGTACGGAAGGCCCGGCAGGGCTCAGGCCTGGTGCTTGAGGATGTAGTCGGTCGCGTCGCCGACCGTCTTGAGGTTCTTGACGTCGTCGTCCGGGATCTTGACGTCGAAGCGCTCCTCGGCGGCGACGACGACCTCGACCATGGACAGCGAGTCGACGTCCAGGTCGTCGGTGAAGGACTTGTCCAGCTGGACGTCCTCAACCGGGATGCCGGCGATCTCGTTGACGATCTCCGCGAGACCGGCGACGATCTCTTCCTGAGTGGCGGCCATGGTGGCGCTCCTTCGTTCTGGTTCCAGAGGGTGTGACGGTGGTTCCTCGCGTACCGGACACATGATCCGGCACGGAGTGCCTAGGGGAGGGTAACGACCGTAGCGGCGTAGACGAGACCCGCCCCGAAGCCGATGACGAGCGCGGTGTCGCCGCTCTTCGCCTCGCCGGTCGCCAGGAGCCGCTCCATCGCGAGCGGGATCGAGGCGGCCGAGGTGTTGCCGGTGGTGCGGATGTCACGGGCGACCATGACGTGCTCCGGCAGTTTCAGGGTCTTCACCATCGAGTCGATGATCCGCACGTTGGCCTGGTGCGGGATGAAGACGTCCAGGTCGTCCGCGGTGATCCCGGCCGCGTCCAGCGCCTGCTGGGCGACCTTCGCCATCTCGAACACGGCCCAGCGGAACACCGCCTGGCCCTCCTGCGTGATCGCGGGGAACTTCTCGACGGTCCCGTCGCGGTAGTCCGACCACGGCACGGTCTGCTTGATGGTCTCGGACTTGTCGCCCTCCGAGCCCCACACGGTCGGGCCGATCGCGGGCTCCCGGGAGGGGCCGACGACCACCGCGCCCGCGCCGTCGCCGAACAGGAAGGCCGTGGCCCGGTCCTCCAGGTCGGTCAGGTCGCTCAGCCGCTCCACGCCGATGACCAGGACGTACTCCGCCGAGCCCTCGACGACCATGCCCTTGGCCAGCGTCAGCCCGTAGCCGAAGCCGGCGCAGCCCGCGGAGATGTCGAAGGCGGCGGCCCTGTCCGTGCCCAGCTTGTCGGCGATCTCGGTGGCGACGGCCGGGGTCTGGCTGAAGTGCGAGACGGTCGACACGACGACGGCGCCGATCTGCGAGGCGTCGATCCCGGCGTCCGCGATCGCCTTCCCGGAGGCCTCGATCGACATCGCCGCGACGGTCTCCTCGGGGGACGCCCAGTGGCGGGTCTCGATGCCGGAGCGCGAGCGGATCCACTCGTCGGACGAATCGATCGTCTCGAGGATCACCTCGTTCGGCACGACCCGGGTGGGCCGGTACCCGCCCACGCCGAGGATGCGCGCGTACGGGGCGCCCTTGCTGGGCTTGATCTTCGCCATGCGGGTGGGCTCCTTAGGGCGGTCAGGCGGTGTGCTCGGCGACGAGCTCACGGGCCGCGTCGAGGTCGGCGGGGGTCTTCAGGGCCAGCGTCCTGACGCCGGGCAGGGCGCGCTTGGCGAGGCCGGTGAGGGTGCCGCCGGGGCAGACCTCCAGGAGCGCGGTGACGCCGAGCTCCTTGAAGGTCTCCATGCACAGGTCCCAGCGGACCGGGTTGGCGACCTGGCCGACCAGGCGCTTCAGCACTTCGGTGCCGGAGGCGACCGTCGCGCCGTCCCTGTTCGACACGTAGGTGAACCTCGGGTCGCCCGGGGTCAGCGCCTCGGCGGCCCTCGCCAGCGCGTCCACGGCGGGACCCATGTGGTGGGTGTGGAAGGCGCCGGCCACCTTGAGCGCGACGACCCGGCGCACGCCCTCGGGCTTGTCCGCCTCCAGCGCGGCGAGCTGCTCCGCGGTGCCGGCCGCGACGATCTGGCCCGCGCCGTTGATGTTCGCCGGGGTCAGGCCCAGCCTCTCCAGGTGCGCCACGGTCGTGTCGGGGTCGCCGCCGAGCAGCGCGGCCATGCCGGTCTCGGTGACCGCGGCGGCGTCGGCCATCGCCAGACCCCGCTTGCGGACCAGGGAGAGCGCGGCGGTGTCGTCGAGGACACCCGCGATGGCCGCGGCGGTGATCTCGCCGACGCTGTGCCCGGCGACGGCCCCCGGACGGCCCGCCGCGTCGGCGGCGGACGGGTCGACACCGAGTGCCGTGGCGGACAGCAGCCCGGCCGCGACCAGCAGCGGCTGGGCGACGGCCGTGTCGCGGATGGCGTCCGCGTCGGCCTTCGTGCCGTAGTGGGCGAGGTCGAGGCCGAGGGCGTCGGACCACGCGGCGACGCGGTCCGCGGCGCCGGGGAGTTCGAGCCATTCAGTCAGGAAGCCGGGCGTCTGGGAGCCCTGGCCGGGAGCGACGAGTACGAGCACTCTCACACTCTCTCTTGGGGACGGCCACGGCCGCCCGTGAGGACAAGGACGAAGAACAGCAGGGGCTTTTGTGGAGACCTGACAAAATGCTAGGGCTGAGGATCGCCGACGGCCAGACGTCCCAGGATCAGCGCGATCCGCAGCGTGAACGCAGAGCGTACATCGGAGGGTGACCATCCGGTGACGTCAGTCACACGTCGAAGCCGGTAACGCACGGTGTTGGGGTGAACGAACAGCATCCGCGCCGCGCCCTCGAGGCTGCTCGCCTGCTCCAGATAGACGCTGAGCGTCTCCAGCAGCGCGGCCCCCGCCTCCTCCAGCGGTCTGTAGATCTCCTCCACCAACTGCTCGCGGGCGGAGGGGTCTCCGGCGATCGCGCGCTCCGGCAGCAGATCGTCGGCCAGGACCGGGCGCGGGGCGTCCTGCCAGGCGGAACACGCCTTGAGGCCCGCCGCGGCGGCCTGTGCGGACCGGGTCGCGGCCAGCAGGTCGGGCACCACCGGGCCGGCGACGACCGGCCCCGCCGCGTACGGCCCGATCAGCGACCTGGCGACGCCCAGCGGATTGTCGCTGCCGCCCGCGATCACCACGAGCCGGTTCCCGAGCACCCCGGTCAGCACCTGGAGCTTGGCGTGCCGGGCGGCCCGCCGGATGGCCTCCACGGTCAGTTCGGAGTCCCCGTCGGGGGCGGTGCCCAGCACCACGCACACGTGGTCGGGCGAGTTCCAGCCCAGGGCGGCGGCCCGCGACACGGCGCCCTCGTCCGCCTCGCCGCTGAGCACCGCGTTCACCACGAGGGACTCCAGCCGGGCGTCCCAGGCACCCCGTGCCTCCGCGGCCTGGGCGTACACCTGGGCCGTGGCGAAGGCGATCTCCCGCGCGTACACCAGCAGCGCCTCGCGCAGCACGCTCTCGTCGCCGGGCGCCGCCACCTCGTCGATGGCGGACTCCATGACCTCGATGGTGGTGCGCACCATCTCCACGGTCTGCCGCAGCGTGATGGCCCGGGTCAGCTCGCGCGGCGCGGTGCCGAAGACGTCGGTGGAGATGGCCTGCGGGGCGTCCGGGCGCCGGAACCACTCGGTGAAGGCGGCGATGCCCGCCTGGGCGACCAGACCGATCCAGGAACGGTTCTCCGGGGGCATGGCCCGGTACCAGGACAGCGTCTCGTCCATCCGTGCGATCGCCTGCGCGGCGAGACTGCCGGACGACTTCTCCAGCCGCTTCAGCGTCGCGGTGTGCGGATGGGCGGGGCGCGCCGCGGCTCGGTGGGTACGGGTTTCGGGTTCGGGCACGGGGACAAGACTGCCTTATCGGTACGGCCGTGCGTGTCGCCGGGTCTACGGTGGACCGCGTGATGGACGTACGGCGCGCGCACGAGCGCTACCGGGGCGGCGATCGGGCGGCCGGGATCGAGACCCGCCACGCCTTCTCCTTCGGCCCCCACTACGACCCGGACAACCTCCGCTTCGGCGCGGTGGTCGCCTGCAACGAGGAGCGCCTCGCCCCCGGCGCCGGCTTCGACGAGCACCCGCACAGCCACACCGAGATCGTGACCTGGGTGGTGGAGGGCGAGCTGACCCACCGCGACTCCACGGGCCGGGAGACGGTGGTCCGCCCCGGCGACCTCCAGCGCCTGAGCGCCGCCTCCGGCGTCCGCCACGTGGAGCGCAACGCCGGCGACCGGCCGCTGACCTTCCTCCAGATGTGGCTGGCCCCGCTGGAGCCCGGCGGCGACCCCGCCTACGAGGTCGTCCGCGGCATGGCCGACTCCACCCCGTACGCCCTTCCCCAGGCGGGCGCGATGCTCCACGTACGCCGGCTCGCGGCGGGGGAGCGGACCGCCGTCCCCGACGCCGCGCACGTGTACGTCCACGTGGTGCGCGGCGGTGTCCGCCTGGACGGCGAGGACCTGGGCCCGGGCGACGCGGCCCGCCTCACGGACCCGGAGGGCGTCGAGGCGGTCGCCGCGACCGCGCCGGCGGAGCTGCTGCTGTGGGAGATGCGGGCCCGCTGAGCCGCCCGCGGCGGTCCGCGCTCCGGCGCCGGCGCGCGTTCACCGAATTTTTCGCGGGAGTTTCGAACGTACCGTTGTCGATCTGCGTCTTACCCCCCGCAGACCGCTCAGGGGGCCGGCGGTCGGCACGGCAAGGCAGGACAAGGCCCGCTCCGGATCCGTCCGTTGGGAGAGATGTATGAAGTCGTGGCGTTCTCGTATCGCCGCTGCCGCGATCGGCACCGCGCTGGTCGCCGTTCCGCTGACCGCGGCCCCGGCGTCCGCCGCCGGCACCAATCCCTGGGGCTACGTGGAGATCTCCGGCTGGAGGAACAAACTCGCGTGCGTGGATGACGGGCAGTACGCCCTCGCCCACGGGTACGTGAACTACTACTGCGACTGGGACGACCCGTACTGGGTCCTGTGGGCCCTCCCCGCGTAGGACCGGCCGCCGACGGGCGGGTGACCGGCACGGGGAGCCGGAGCCGGCCGGTGGCCGTGGGGCCGCCGGCCGGTGCGCGGGGCTCAGCCGCGCAGGTCCGCCAGCACCGCGTCGGTGAACGGCGGCCACGCCTCGACCGCCCAGGGGCCGAAGGCACGGTCCGTCAGGGCCACGCAGGCCGCGCCCGCGTCGGGGTCGATCCACAGGAACGTGCCCGACTGGCCGAAGTGGCCGAAGGCGCGCGGCGAGGACGAGGCGCCCGTCCAGTGCGGGGACTTGGAGTCACGGATCTCGAGGCCCAGGCCCCAGTCGTTGGGGTTCTGGTGGCCGTACCCCGGCAGGACGCCCTTGGTGCCGGGGTACTGGACCGTCATCGCCGCGGCGACCGTGCGCGGGTCGAGGAGGCGCGGCGCCTGCACCTCGGCGGCGAAGCGCAGCAGGTCGTCCACGGTGGAGACGGCGTCCTTCGCGGGGGAGCCCTCCAACGAGGTCCCGGTCATCCCCAGCGGCTCCAGCACCGCCTGCCGCAGGTACTCCGCGAACGGGATCTCCGTCGCCTTCTCGACGTGGTCGCCCAGCTGCTCGAACCCGGCGTTGGAGTACAGCCGCCGCTCGCCCGGCGCCGAGGTCGCCCTGTGCTCGTCGAAGGCCAGCCCCGAGGTGTGCGCGAGCAGGTGCCGGACCGTCGAGCCCTCCGGGCCGGCCGGCTCGTCCAGTTCGATCGCGCCCTCCTCGTACGCCACGAGCACCGCGTACGCCGCCAGCGGCTTGGTGACCGAGGCCAGCGGGAAGCGGTGCCCGGTGGGGCCGTGCGTGCCCAGGACGGTGCCGTCCGCCCGTACGACACCCGCCGCGGCGGTGGGAACCGGCCAGTTCTCGATCAGCGCGAGGCTCTTCAGCGACATGCCGTCGAGCCTAAGCGCTCAGAGCATCAGCTCCAGCAAGGGGTCCGGCTTGATCTTGAAGCCCAGGGAGACGTACAGCGGTTCGGCCTGCGAGGAGGCGGTGAGGCGGACCCGCCGGGCGCCGCGCTCGCGGAACCACTCCAGCAGCGCCTCCATGCAGGCGCGCGCGTACCCGCGGCGGCGCGTCTCCGGGTCGGTGGCGACGCTGAAGACGTAGCCGTCGGTGCCGCGCGGGTTGTGCGCGCCGCCGATGCGGTACTCCAGCGAGCCGGCCACCAGCGCCGCCAGCGCGCCCGGCCGCTCCGGGTGGTCCACGACGAACGCCGCGAAGGCGCCGTCCGGCTCGGACAGCCTGTCGCGCAGCACGGGCAGCGACTCGGCGTGCCAGGCCGTGGACGGGTCGGACCGGGCCATGGAGTCGATCATCACCTGGCGCAGGCGCAGCACTTCCCCCGCGTCCTCGGGCGTCGCCCGGCGTACAGAGGTCATGGCCGCACAATAATCGGCCACCCGCCGCCTCGTCCCGTCCTTTCCCGCGGCGTCGCTTGCCTGGAGCGCACTCCAGCGTTCTAGCGTGGGGGCCATGACGGTGACGGAGACGGAGACGACGGGGGCCGGCGCCGACGCCTGCGCCGGACCCCCGCAGGGGAACCGCCGGCCGGACGGCGAGGACCGGTACACGATCAGCGAGGTGGTCGCCCTCACCGGGCTGACGGCGCACACCCTGCGCTGGTACGAGCGCATCGGGCTGATGCCGCACATCGACCGCTCCCACACCGGGCAGCGGCGCTACAGCAACCGCGACCTCGACTGGCTCGCCCTCGTCGGCAAGCTCCGGCTGACCGGGATGCCGGTCGCGGACATGGTGCGGTACGCGGAACTGGTCCGCGCGGGCGATCACACCTACACCGAGCGCTTCGAACTGCTCCGGCGGACCCGCGAGGACGTACTGTCCCGGATCGCCGAACTCCAGGGCACGCTCGCCGTGCTCGACCGGAAGATCGGTTTCTACGCGGACGCCGGGCGCGCCCTGGCGTCGGAGAGGACACGATGACCGACATCGACAGGATCGGCACCGCCGCGCTGGGCGAGGGCGGCCCCCTGGTGGGCGTGCAGGGCCTCGGCTGCATGGGCATGAGCTTCGCCTACGGCCCCGCGGACGCGGACGCCTCGCGGGCCACCCTGGAGCGGGCCCTGGAACTCGGCGTCACGCTCTACGACACGGCGGACGCGTACGGCGCGGGCGACAACGAGCGGTTCCTCGCCCCGTTCTTCAAGGCCCACCGGGACGAGGTGGTCGTCGCCACCAAGTTCGCCCTGTCGATCCCGCCGGACGACCCGACCCGGCGGATCATCCGCAACGACGCGCCGTACATCCGCGAGGCCGTCGAGGCGAGCCTGAAGCGCCTGGACGTCGACGTGATCGACCTCTACTACATGCACCGGCGCGATGTGGACGTGCCGATCGAGGAGACCGTCGGCGTCATGGCCGAGCTGGTGCGCGAGGGCAAGGTCAAGCAGCTGGGCCTGAGCGAGGTCACGGCCGGCGAACTGCGCGCCGCGCACGGGGTGCACCCGATCGCCGCCGTGCAGTCGGAGTGGTCGTTGTTCAGCCGGGACATCGAGGCGAAGGTCGTACCGGCCGCGCGTGAACTGGGCGTGACCCTGGTCCCGTACTCCCCGCTCGGCCGCGGCTTCCTGACCGGCTCCTTCGCCGACGCCGACCAGGACCTGACGGCCGACGACTTCCGCCGTCAGATGCCCCGCTTCACGGGCGCCAACGCGGCGGCCAACGCGGCGCTGCTGGAACCGGTCCGCTCGGTGGCCGAGGCCCACGACGCCACCCCGGGGCAGATCGCCCTGGCCTGGGTCCACCAGCAGGCGGAGGTCCACCGCCTCCCGGTCGTCCCCATCCCGGGCACCCGCAGGCCGGCCCGGGTGGAGGAGAACACGGCGGCGACGCACATCACCCTGACGCGGGAGGAACTGGCCCTGCTGGAGCCCATCGCCGAGAAGGTGGCGGGCACCCGCTACAAGGACATGGCGTTCACCTCTGCCGGACGGGAGTGAAACGCGCCCCGAGGGGGCGCGGGGAACTGCGCGACCGGCCACAGCAGGCCCAAGGCCGAAACACAACCGCACCCGGCAGACGCTAGAGCTCCGCGAGCAACTCCGCCTTCTTCGAGGAGAACTCCTCGTCCGTCACCAGCCCCGCCTGATGCAACTCCCCGAGATGCCGGATCCGCTCGGCGATGTCCGCGGGGTCACGGCGCGCCCGCGCCGTGGACATCGCCGGCACCGGCTCGCAGTTGCGCACCGCCGCCAGCACCGCCGCCGCGAACGGCAGCGACTCGTGCACCGGGCCGTACCCCAGCCCGAACACCACCGCCGCCGGGTCCTGGTCGGCCTGCGCCGGCGGAGCCCCCGCGTCCCTGCGCAGCAACCGCAGGTGTCCCTCGAACACCTCCGGCGACCGCCACTCCACCCCGCTCAGCTCACCCAGCGGGAAACGCTGGTCGCCGGCCTTCCACTTCGCCGACGACGCACCCGTCCAGAACCACCGGAAGGACACCGCCGTGCCGTCGAAGGTCGCCTTCCCGTCGTACGCCTTGAACTGCAGCGGCGCCTCGGGGGCGGCCACCAGATGGCGTTCGGCGGGCCCGGACTCGGTGAGCCGGTCGCGCAGTTCGTCGGCGTAGTACTCGGCGAGCGTCTCGCGCTCGGCGGGCAGCACCAGCCGGTAGGGGTCGCTGCTCTCCTTCAGCTGCCCGGCGGCGGCCTCCATCAGCGGATCGGCTCCGGGCCGGGGTTCGAGACGCAGGACCACGGTCCCGCGCTTCCCGGGCGCGAGGGTCACCCCCTCGATCGCCTCCAGCGGAACACGCCGCTCCCCGAGGGCCTGGAACAGCTTGGGCGTGCGAATCCCCCGCTCGTACCGGATGAGCACGGATTCGGACTCGAACTCCCAGGCAGCATGAAATCCGGCCAGTACGTCACCCATGCGGCTCATCGTATGCGGCACGAGCTTCTCCGTCCCCTCCCCGCGCATACCGCAGTATCTCCGCCTCTACGCGCGTCCGGTAGTGGTCGTACCGGACAAACCTGTCCGGCAGAGGTCGTCCCCGCCCGCGCAGGACACCGAGTGGTATGCGCCAACACCGATCCCGGCGAAGTTCCGCAGGCTGTCCGTACCCGGTGCGAAGTACCCGGCGTGCCCCTTCGCCTCCCGCGCCGACAACACCCGGGCGCCGAACTCCGCCGCCACCGGGTCGGCCCCGTGCCCCAGACCGCCGAGCTCCAGGTACGGCACGTCCTGGATCCAGTCGTCGGCGTCCCGCATCGCCCACACCCGGGCGGTGGTGCGCAGCCGGGACGCGTCCTCGGCCCGCATGCCGGGGCTGCCGGCCACCGCGATGTCGGCCACCCGCTCCGGCAGCCGGTGCGCGGCGACGCCGCACACCACGGAGCCGTAGCTGTGGCAGAACAGCGAGACCGGGGCGATCCCGGGCAGTCCGCGCACCAGCGCGTCCAGCCGCAGCGCGCCGTCCTCGGCGCGCATCGCCGTGGCCGCGTCCATGCCGAGTCCACTGGGGGCGGTGTAGTCGGCCCAGGCGATCACGGCGGTACGGATCGAGGGGGCGGCGCGGCGCTCGGCCGCGTACAGGGACTTCGCCATGCCGACGGGGGCCGAGTGCGCGCGGTGCGCGCGCTGGAAGGTGAGCAGGTCGGTGTCGACGCCGGGGACGACGACCGAGATCCGCTCGGCCCCGCGCAGGTCGCCGAAGACCTCGGCGACCCGGCCGGGCCCCGACGGGTCGAAGGCGAGGATGCGCCGGCCGGGGCGCGTCAGCGCCTCGAAGCGGTCCATCCGGAGCGCCGCCTGCCGCTGGCCCGAGGGCGTGAGGCGCGCGTCGCGCACGCGCTCGCGTTCGACCTCGCGGGCCTGCCCCAGCGCGATGCGGTTGGCGCGGTAGCGCAGCTGGACCGGCGCCCCGTTCATGTTGCCGACCGCGAGCGGATAGCGGCGGACGAGAGTCGCGCGCTGCCCCTCGGTGAGGGAGGCGAAGAACCGGGCCAGCCGTGCGGGCGCCGACTGCGGGTCCGGCAGCCGGTGTCCGGCCATCCGGCCGTGCTCCCACGCGTTCAGCGACGCCTGGAGCGGGACGGGATGGCGCTGGTGGCGCAGCGCCGTCCAGCCCGTGGTCGCCAGCATCACGAAGACGACGGCGAGCGCGAGCAGCGCACGCCGGACGTCCGGTTGCGGGGAGGTGTCGAAGGAAGTCACTGGAAGGACACACTAGGAGAACGGGAGTGTCTCGCGTGAGCCAAGTGACCGGGATCACGTTTCGTTGTGCCGATCCGGGGATGGATCCGTACGCCAGTTCTCCGCGAGCGCCGGTCCCACCTGGTCCAGACAGGTCGTCATCAGGTCCCGCATGGCCGCCGCGCCGAGATCGTCCCCGGCGGACCAGCGCCGCTCCGCCACCCGGATCACCCCGCCGAACGCGGCCACCAGGACCCTCGGCCGGGGATCGGCCTCCACGTCGAGTCCCTCGCGTTCGGCGATGATGCGCGCCAGCTCCTCCTCCAGCTCCGTCGCGCGGCGCAGGTGGGCGGCGAGCAGGGCGGGCGTCGACTCGATCACCCGGTAGACGCGCATGTGCAGGTCCAGGGGGACGAACCGCTCGACGGCCTCGCTGATGCCGTCCCAGCTGTCCAGCAGGGCCCGGCGCAGCACCTCCAGCGGCGCCTCGCCCGGCGGGCGTCTGCGCGCGGCCTCGACGACGTGCGACTCCGCAAGCCGGGGGACGAAGAAGGCCACTTCCTCCTTGCTGGCGAAGTAGCGGAAGAAGGTGCGCTGCGAGACGTCGACGGCCGCGGCGATGTCGTCCACGGTCGTCCCCTCGTACCCGCGCGCGGCGAACAGCTCCAGCGCGGCCCGGACCAGCGCGTCCCGGGTGCGCCGCTTCTTGAGCTGCCGCAGGCCCGGCCGCGGCGGCGCGCCCGCGACGGTCCCGGCCGTCTCCATCGCTCCTCCTCGCACTGTCCCCCCGGTTCAGGCTATACGCGCATGTCGCGTCAGTGACCGAATGGTGAATTGGTTTGTCAATTGTCAGCGGCTGTCATTAGTGTCGAAGGTATGACTAGTCAGACCACCATCGACGCGACGGGGCCGGGGGACGGTACGCCGGGCGCCCCGTCGGGCAGGGCCCCGGACAAGGGACTGCGCGGACATCCCTGGTTCACCCTCATCACCGTCGCCGTGGGCGTCATGATGGTGGCCCTCGACGGCACCATCGTGGCCATCGCCAACCCGGCCATCGGCGACGATCTGGGCGCCTCGCTGTCGGAGCTCCAGTGGATCACCAACGCCTACTTCCTCGCCCTCGCGGTCTGCCTGATCACCGCGGGCAAGCTCGGTGACCGCTTCGGCCACCGCCAGACCTTCCTCATCGGCGTCGTCGGCTTCGCCGCCGCGTCGGGGGCCATCGGGCTGTCCGACAGCATCGCACTGGTCGTCACCTTCCGCGTGTTCCAGGGCCTGTTCGGCGCGCTGCTGATGCCGGCCGCGCTGGGCCTGCTGCGGGCCACGTTCCCGGCCGAGAAGCTCAACATGGCGATCGGCATCTGGGGCATGGTCATCGGCGCCTCCACCGCGGGCGGCCCGATCCTCGGAGGCGTCCTCGTCGAGCACGTCAACTGGCAGTCGGTGTTCTTCATCAACGTGCCGGTCGGCGTCCTCGCCCTGGTGCTCGGCGTGTGGATCCTGCTCGACCACCGCGCGCGGAACGCGCCGCGCTCGTTCGACCTGCTCGGCATAGCCCTGCTGTCGGCCGCGATGTTCTGCCTCGTCTGGGCCCTGATCAAGGCTCCGGAGTGGGGCTGGGGCGACGGCAGGACCTGGGGGTTCATCGCCGCCTCGGTGATCGGCTTCCTGCTGTTCGCGTTCTGGGAGACCAAGGTCCGGGAGCCGCTGGTCCCGCTGGCGCTGTTCCGCTCCGTCCCGCTGTCCGCGGGTGTCGTGCTGATGGTCCTGATGGCCATCGCCTTCATGGGCGGCCTGTTCTTCGTCACCTTCTACCTGCAGAACGTGCACGGCATGAGCCCGGTCGACGCCGGTCTGCACCTGCTGCCGCTCACCGGCATGATGATCGTCGGCTCGCCGCTGGCCGGAGCGATGATCACCAAGGTGGGCCCGCGCATCCCGCTCGCCGCCGGCATGGTGTTCACCGCGCTGGCCATGTACGGCATGTCGACGCTGGAGACGGACACCGGCAGCGCCGCGATGTCGCTCTGGTTCGCCCTGCTGGGCTTCGGCCTCGCCCCCGTCATGGTCGGCGCCACCGAGGTCATCGTCGGCAACGCGCCGCTCGAGCTCTCCGGTGTCGCCGGTGGCCTCCAGCAGGCCGCCATGCAGATCGGCGGCAGCCTCGGCACGGCCGTGCTCGGCGCCGTGATGGCCTCCAAGGTGGACAGCGACCTCGAGGGCAACTGGGCGGAGGCCGGGCTCCCGCCGCTCACCCCGGAACAGGCCGGCCAGGCCTCCGAGGCCGTGCAGGTGGGGGTGGCCCCGGTGGCGAAGGGCACCCCGCCGGAGATCGCCGCGAAGATCACCGACGTCGCCCACGACACCTTCATCTCCGGCATGAGCCTGGCGTCCCTGGTCGCCGCCGGAGTCGCCGCCGCGGCGGTGCTGGTCGCCCTCCTCACCAAGCGCGGTGAGAACGCGGAGGCGGGCGCGGGCGTCGGCCACATCTGACGGGCCGTCGGCCGGGCCCGCCCGGTGTGCGCGCCGCCGGAGGGGAGCGGCGCGCACGCGGAGCGGGCCCCACCGCGTCGGTACGGCGTGAATTCACCGCCGGGGCGGGGGTACCCGCCCTGTCAACCCACCCTCAGAGGGAGTTGACGATGGCGAGCTTCGGGCACGGTACGCGCAGGCACCCCCGCACACGTGGCCGGACGTGGTCACGGTCCGGGCCGGATCGCGCGACGCTCGGGATCATCGGAGCCATCTGCGCGGTCGCCGGTTTCTTCGTGCTGGGGATCGTCCTCGGCCCGGTGGCGATCGTCTGCGGCTGGCTCGCCCTGGGCCGCAGCTGGACGGGGTCCTCCCGCTCGGTGCCGGCCCTGATCGCCTTGGTCCTGGGCGCCATCGACACGCTCCTGGCCGTCGTCTGGCTGGCGGGAGCGACCACGTCGGGCTACTCGATGTTCTGACGTCACGTCACCTGGGCGGGCCCCCGGCGCGATGCCGGGGGCCCGCCCACGGGCGCGGGGCCCTACGCGTCGCCTCCCGCCGCCCCCGGGTCCGCCGCGGCCACGTCCAGCAACTGGTACCGGTCGATCGCCTGCTTCAGCACCGACCGGTCGAGGTGCCCCTCGCGCGCCAGTTCCGTCAGCACCGCCACCACGATCGACTGCGCGTCGATGTGGAAGAACCGCCGGGCCGCCCCGCGGGTGTCCGCGAACCCGAACCCGTCGGCGCCCAGCGACTGGTACGTCCCGGGCACCCAGCGCGCGATCTGGTCCGGCACCGACCGCATCCAGTCGGACACCGCCACCACCGGGCCCTGCGCCGCCGCGAGCTTCCGCGTCACGTACGGCGTCCGCTGCTCCTCCTCCGGGTGCAGCAGGTTGTGCCGCTCGCAGTCCACGGCCTCGCGCCGCAGCTCGTTCCAGGAGGTCGCCGACCAGACGTCCGCCCTGACGTTCCACTCCTCGGCGAGGATCCGCTGCGCCTCGATCGCCCACGGCACCGCGACCCCGGAGGCCAGGATCTGCGCCGGGAGCGAACCCGCCGTGCCCTCGCTGAAGCGGTAGAGGCCCTTGACGATGCCCTCCGCGTCGACGTTCCCGGGCTCGGCGGGGTGCTGGATCGGCTCGTTGTAGACGGTGAGGTAGTAGAAGACGTCCTCGCCGTGCGGGTGCCGCTCGTCGGAGCCGTACATCCGGCGCAGCCCGTCCCGCACGATGTGCGCGATCTCGTAGCCGAACGCCGGGTCGTAGGCGACGCACGCCGGGTTCGTCGACGCCAGCAGCTGCGAGTGGCCGTCCGCGTGCTGGAGACCCTCACCGGTCAGCGTCGTGCGCCCTGCGGTCGCGCCCAGGACGAAGCCGCGCGCCAGCTGGTCGGCCATCTGCCAGAACTGGTCGCCGGTGCGCTGGAAACCGAACATCGAGTAGAAGACGTAGACCGGGATGAGCGGCTCGCCGTGCGTGGCGTAGGCGGAGCCCGCGGCGATCAGCGAGGCCGTGCAGCCGGCCTCCGAGATGCCGTCGTGCAGCATCTGTCCGTCCGGCGCCTCCTTGTAGGCGAGCAGCAGCTCCCGGTCCACGGACTCGTACTGCTGCCCGAGCGGGTTGTAGATCTTCGCGCTCGGGAAGAACGAGTCCATGCCGAACGTGCGGTACTCGTCCGGCGCGATCAGCACGAACCGCTTGCCGATCTCCTTGTCCCGCATGAGGTCCTTGAGGAGCCGGACGAAGGCCATGGTCGTCGCGATGGACTGCTGACCGGAACCCTTCTTCACGGTCGCGTACGTCTTTTCCTCGGGCAGTCGCAGCGGCTTCGACCGCACCACCCGCGTCGGCACGTACCCGCCGAGCGACCTGCGGCGGTCGTGCATGTACTGCATCTCCTCGGTGTCCGGGCCCGGGTGGTAGTAGGGCGGCAGACCGGACTCGAGGTCCTTGTCCGGGATCGGCAGGTGCAGCCGGTCCCGGAAGTGCTTGAGGTCGGTGACCGTCAGCTTCTTCATCTGGTGCGTGGCGTTGCGGCCCTCGAAGTTCGGACCCAGCGTCCAGCCCTTGACCGTCTTCGCGAGGATCACCGTCGGCTGGCCCTTGTGCTCGACCGCCGCCTTGTAGGCCGCGTAGATCTTGCGGTGGTCGTGGCCGCCGCGCCCCAGGTGCAGGATCTGGTCGTCGGTCATGCCCTCGACCATCGCGCGCAGCCGGTGGTCGTCGCCGAAGAAGTGCTCGCGGATGTACGCGCCGGACTCGGTGGCGTACGTCTGGAACTGCCCGTCCGGCGTGGTGTTCATCTTGTTGACCAGCACGCCGTCGCGGTCCTGGGCGAGCAGCGGGTCCCAGGTGCGGTCCCAGACCAGCTTGATCACGTTCCAGCCGGCGCCCCGGAAGACCGACTCCAGCTCCTGGATGATCTTGCCGTTGCCGCGCACCGGTCCGTCGAGCCGCTGCAGGTTGCAGTTGACGACGAAGGTGAGGTTGTCGAGGCCCTCGCGCGCGGCGATGCTCAGCTGGCCCAGCGACTCCGGCTCGTCCATCTCGCCGTCGCCGAGGAACGCCCACACGTGCGAGCGCGAGGTGTCCGCGATGCCGCGCGCGTGCATGTAGCGGTTCATCCGCGCCTGGTAGATCGCGCCGATCGGGCCGAGCCCCATCGACACGGTCGGGAACTCCCAGAAGTCCGGCATCGACCTCGGGTGCGGGTACGACGACAGCGTGTAGGGGGCCTTCGACTTCTCCTGGCGGAAGCCGTCCAGGTGCCGCTCGCTCAGCCGGTCCAGCAGGTACGCGCGGGCGTAGATGCCCGGCGAGGCGTGCCCCTGGAAGAAGACCTGGTCGCCGCCGTCGCCCTGGTCCTTGCCGCGGAAGAAGTGGTTGAAGCCCACGTCGTACAGTGACGCGGAGGAGGCGAAGGTGGCGATGTGGCCGCCGACCCCGATGCCCGGACGCTGCGCCCGGGAGACCATCACCGCGGCGTTCCAGCGGGTCGCGTTGAGGATCCTGCGCTCGATCTCCTCGTTGCCCGGGAAGAACGGCTCGGCGCGGGTCGGGATCGTGTTGACGTAGTCCGTGCTGCGCATCTCGGGCACGGCCACGCGCCTGGCGCGGGCCCGTTCGATCAGCCGCAGCATCAGATAGCGGGCCCGCTCCCGGCCGCGCTCGTCGACCGCGGCGTCGAGGGAGTCGAGCCACTCCTGGGTTTCCTCGGGGTCGAAGTCAGGAACCTGACTCGGAAGGCCGCCAATGATGATCGGGTTGCGATCGGATGCGGAAGCCACGCTGTTCCTTACCTGTCGGAGGGCCGTGAGACGGGCCGCCGTGTCGCCGGGTACGGCCCGGATTGCGCCGATCCCCATGGTCCACCTCGGGGCCGTCGGCGTCATCTCCACCGGGAGGTAATCCGGGGGCGCGACCAGTACGGTGGGTGTGGGGCTCGTCCATGCGAGTCTTCGTACACGTAGACGGTTCCCAAAGGGCCAAACGGGGCACAAGGGTGTGGCGTACGTCACTTCGGGCCATGAGGGTGTGCCTGGAGTTGCGGTGAACCGGCCAGGATCGTCACCGTTTCGGCGGTCCGTACGGCCGGGTACTTGCGCGATCCGTCCCGCCCGTGTGGACTACGGCCAATGCTTCGCGCACGCGCGTGGCTGAGATATTTCCAAGACATGATCAGGAGGCAACCCGTGAGCGCGACCGCGGACCACGCGGAGGAGCGGACGAACCCTGCCGCCAGGCTGGGGTTCCAGCCCGGGCAGGTGGTCCAGGAGATCGGCTACGACGACGACGTCGACCAGGAGCTCCGCGAGGCCATTGAGGGCGTCATCGAGAGCGACCTCGTCGATGAGGACTACGACGACGTGGCTGACGCCGTTGTGCTGTGGTTCCGCGACGACGACGGCGACCTGACGGATGCGCTGGTGGATGCCACCACGTACATCGAGGAGGGCGGGGCGATCCTGCTCCTCACGCCGAAGACCGGCCGCTCGGGCTACGTGGAGCCGAGCGACATCTCGGAGGCCGCCACCACGGCGGGCCTGACGGCGGCCAAGAGCGTCAGCGTCGGCAAGGACTGGAGCGGCAGCCGGCTGGCGACCCCGAAGGCGGCCAAGTCCAAGCGGTGAACCACCCCGGACGGGCCGGCCGCCTCGTGCGTCGGCCCGTCCGCCGGCCTGTCCGCCCCCTGCGTAGGGTGGTCGGAGCGAACCGCTCCGAAGGGACGAACACGACGATGGCGATCCAGGTCGGCGACAAGGCCCCCGACTTCGAACTCAAGGACAACCACGGCGCCACCGTGAGGCTGTCCGACTTCCGCGGGCGGAAGAACGTGGTGGTGCTCTTCTACCCGTTCGCCTTCACCGGCGTGTGCACCGGCGAGCTGTGCGAGGTCCGCGACCGGCTGCCGCAGTTCTCCGAACGCGACACCCAGGTGCTCGCCGTCTCCAACGACTCCATCCACACCCTGCGCGTCTTCGCCGAGCAGGAGGGCCTGGAGTACCCCCTGCTGAGCGACTTCTGGCCGCACGGCGACGTCTCGCGGGCGTACGGCGTCTTCGACGAGGCCAAGGGGTGCGCCGTGCGCGGGACGTTCATCGTCGACAAGGAGGGCGTCGTGCGCTGGACCGTCGTCAACGCCCTGCCGGACGCGCGCGACCTGAACGAGTACGTCGAGGCGCTCGACACCCTGTGATTCTTCGGTCGTCTGGCCTGCGGCGGCCGGGAACCCGTCACTAGGATCGATTCGTTGATCCGACATCCGAGCACCACGGGGCACCCCGCCCCAGGACACCAATGGAGGACTCGTGGGAGTCAGCCTCAGCAAGGGCGGCAACGTATCGCTGACCAAGGAGGCGCCGGGCCTGACCGCGGTCATCGTCGGTCTGGGGTGGGACATCCGCACCACGACCGGGACCGACTTCGACCTCGACGCCAGCGCGCTGCTGCTGAACAGCAGCGGCAAGGTCGCCAGCGACGCGCACTTCATCTTCTTCAACAACCTGAAGAGCCCGGACGGCTCGGTGGAACACACCGGCGACAACCTCACCGGTGAGGGCGAGGGCGACGACGAGCAGATCAAGGTCGACCTCGCCGCGGTCCCCGCCGACATCGAGAAGATCGTCTTCCCGGTCTCCATCTACGACGCCGAGAACCGCCAGCAGTCCTTCGGCCAGGTGCGCAACGCGTTCATCCGCGTCGTCAACCAGGCCGGCGAGGCCGAGATCGCCCGTTACGACCTCAGCGAGGACGCGTCCACCGAGACCGCGATGGTCTTCGGCGAGCTGTACCGGCACGGTGCCGAGTGGAAGTTCCGCGCCATCGGCCAGGGCTACGCCTCCGGCCTGCGCGGCATCGCACAGGACTTCGGCGTGAACGTCTGAGGCGTTCACGCTCCGGGCGGCCACGCCCGAGCCCGGTCGCCCGCGCGGCGACATCGTCCGGCGCCGCACGGTTTACGTGCGGCGCCGGACGCGCAGGACCACCTTGAGAGACATCACCCGGAGGGGGACCAGCATCATGGGCGTCACGCTTGCCAAAGGGGGAAACGTCTCCCTGTCCAAGGCCGCACCGAACCTCACCCAGGTGATGGTCGGGCTCGGCTGGGACGCGCGCTCCACCACCGGAGCCGACTTCGACCTGGACGCCAGCGCGCTGATGTGCAGCGGCGGCCGGGTCATGGGGGACGAGTGGTTCGTCTTCTACAACCAGCTCACGAGCCCGGACGGCTCGGTGGAGCACACCGGCGACAACCTCACCGGTGAGGGCGAGGGGGACGACGAGTCGCTGCTGGTCGACCTCTCCAAGGTGCCGGACCGGTGCGACAGGATCGTCTTTCCGGTCTCCATCCACATGGCCGACGAGCGCGGTCAGGCCTTCGGTCAGGTCAGCAACGCCTTCATCCGTGTGGTGAACCAGGCCGACGGCCAGGAACTCGCCCGTTACGACCTGAGCGAGGACGCGTCCACCGAGACCGCGATGATCTTCGGCGAACTCTACCGCTACCGGGACGAGTGGAAGTTCCGTGCGGTGGGACAGGGGTACGCGTCGGGATTGCGGGGCATCGCTCTAGACTTCGGAGTCAACGTTTCGTAAAGCCGATCACGGCAGCGGGGGAGACCCGTTCATACACCTGGGGTAGCCAGTGGTTCTGAAAACCTTCGGCTGGTCGTTCGCGGTCACCGCGCTCGGCCTGGTCGCGGCGGTTCTCTTCGGGGGGTGGACCGCCTTCGGCATCGTGGCGATCCTCTCCATCCTGGAGATCTCGCTGTCCTTCGACAACGCGGTGGTCAACGCCGGAATCCTGAAGAAGATGAACGCCTTCTGGCAGAAGATCTTCCTCACCATCGGCATCCTGATCGCCGTCTTCGGCATGCGGCTGGTCTTCCCCGTCGTGATCGTCGCGATCAGCGCCCAGCTCGGGCCGATCGAGGCGGTCGACCTCGCGCTCAGCGACAAGGACCGTTACCAGGAGCTCGTCACCGACGCCCACCCGGCGATCGCCGCGTTCGGTGGCATGTTCCTGCTGATGATCTTCCTGGACTTCATCTTCGAGGACCGCGACATCAAGTGGCTGACCTGGCTGGAGCGCCCGCTGGCCAAGCTGGGCAAGGTCGACATGCTGTCGGTCTGCATCGCGCTGATCATCCTGCTGATCTCCGCCATGACCTTCGCCACCCACGCCCACCAGCACGGCGGCGCGCACGTGGACAAGGCGGAGACGGTCCTGCTGGCGGGCATCGCCGGTCTGATCACCTACATGATCGTGGGCGGCCTGTCCGGCTACTTCGAGGACAAGCTCGAAGAGGAGGAGGAGCGCGAGCACGAGGCCGAGGAGCAGGCCGAGCGCGAGGGCAAGCCCCGCTCGGCGGTCGCGCTGGCCGGCAAGGCCGCGTTCTTCATGTTCCTCTACCTGGAGGTGCTGGACGCGTCCTTCTCCTTCGACGGCGTGATCGGCGCCTTCGCCATCACCAACGACATCGTCCTGATGGCCCTCGGCCTGGGCATCGGCGCCATGTACGTGCGGTCCCTGACCGTCTACCTGGTCCGCCAGGGCACCCTGGACGACTACGTCTACCTCGAGCACGGCGCGCACTACGCGATCGGCGCCCTGTCCCTGATCCTGCTGGTCACCATCCGGTACGAGATCAACGAGATCATCACCGGTCTCATCGGCGTCGTCCTGATCGGCGCCTCCTTCTGGTCCTCCGTGCGCCGCAACAAGCGGCTCGCCGAGGCCGAGGGGAACGCCGGACGGAAGACCGAGGTCTCCTCCGGGGTGTGACGGCCTCCCGGACGAGGAACGCTCTCGACGGGGCGGCCACCGAGGACCACTCCCCGGTGGCCGCCCCGTCGGCCGTCCGGGAGTCCGGCGGCCCGGGCGGGGACCGACGACTGGACGTGGGGCGGGAATGGATTTCCTGGACGGACTGCGGCGCGGACGCAACAGCGCCTTCGACTCGGGCGGCGCGGCCGGCAATGCCGTCGAGCTGACCAAACGGAACGGTCAGGTGTCCCTGACCAAGCAGGGCGCGGCCACCGGCCACCTGCGGATCAACCTCAGCTGGCGGATGCGGACCTCCGACTTCGGCGGCTCCCGGCGGGAGAGCCTGCTGCGCCACCCCTTGAGGGCGCTCAAACCGCCGGAGGTCGTCGGCCACAGCCAGTCCATGGTCAACGTCGACCTCGACCTCGGCTGCCTGTACGAGCTGCAGGACGGCACCAAGGGCGTGGTCCAGCCCCTCGGCGGCCTCCTCGGCGACGTCAACGCCCCGCCGTACGTCAAGCTCAGCGGGGACGACCGGTTCGGGTCGGGCTCGGGCGAGACCATGTACGTCAACCTGGACCACCGCGAGAACATCAAGCGCCTGCTGGTCTTCGCCTACATCTACGACCAGACGCCCGCGTTCGACCGCACGCACGCCATGGTCACGCTCTACCCCAGCAGCGGCCCGCGGATCGAGATCGGACTCGACGAACGCCACCCCCAGGCCCGCTCCTGCGCGGTGGTGATGATCGAGAACGTCAAGAACGAGATCATCGTCCGCCGCGAGGTGAAGTTCGTCTACGGGTTCCAGGGGGAGCTGGACCGCCTGTACGGGTGGGGGCTGCAGTGGGGCAGGGGCTACAAGACCAAGGCGGAACGCTGAGCGGCCCTCGGCTCCCTACCGCCCGATGAACTGCGGCCCCTGCGGCGGAAGCCGGAAGTCCGGGTCGGGGGAGGCGGCGGCCGGCTGCGGGAAGCCGTAGCCGGCCGGAGCCCCCGGGGCGGCCGTGGCGGGCGCCGGCGGATAGCCGTAGGCCGGCTGCGCGGCCGCGGGCTGCCGCGGTGGATAGCCGTACCCGGGCTGCGCGGGCACCCCCGCCGGCTGCGCGGGCACCCCCGCCGGCTGCTCGGGCGGCAGCGGCCGGGACACCTCGGGCGCCGGCGGGACGAGGGGGGCCTGCGGCTGCGTCAGGGCCTCGGACGAGGTCCGGTCGGCGGCGGGGACGTGCGCCGTCGGGGGCGGCAGCTGGACGACGTCGGTGGCGTCGGGCTCCGGCGCGGCCTCCGACTCGTCCACCGAGATGCCGAAGTCGGTCGCCAGGCCCCTCAGCCCGTTCGAATAGCCCTCGCCGAGCGCCCGGAACTTCCAGCCCTCACCGCGCCGGTACAGCTCACCGCAGATCAGCGCGGTCTCCTGGCCGGTCTCCGGCCTGACGTCGAAGTACGCCAGCGCGTCCCCGTCGGCGGCCTGCGCGTCGTACAGCAGGACGCGCAGGTCCCGTACGCGGTCGAAGGCGACGCCGTCCGCCGACGCGACGAGCAGGATCCGGCTGACGGCGGGCTCGACACCGGCGAGGTCTGTCTGGATCGTGTCGGTCAGGCCCTCGGCGCCACGCTTCTTGCCGAGCCGCCACACCTTCCCGGCCGGGTGCCGCGGCTGGTTGTAGAACACGAAGTCCTCGTCGGAGCGCACACGGCCGTCGGGACCGAGGAGCAGCGCGGAGGCGTCGACGTCCGGCACCCCCTGCCCGGGCGACCAGCGCAGTACGGCGCGTACCGTGGTGGCCTCGAGAGGGACGTTCGACCCCTTGAGCATCGCGTGCGTCATACGGTCATCCTGCCTTCTCCGTCCTGGTCACGACAATGCGGGGCGGGGGCGACACAGCGGGGTCACCCGAAGTTCACGCCCCGCGGGAACCACCGACATGGATCCCTACGTACTATTACCGGCCACCTTTTTACCTTTCAGTGACCCCAGAGAGGCCACAGGGGAGTTCAATGCGTCATTTCGGGCACATCGCCCCTGCGGTGCGGAAACGTCTCTTCTACCGGGAGCCCGCCGAGTTCACCCGGGATTCCCCGGCCCGGCTGCTCTCCGCGGCCCTCGGGGCGACGCTCTACAGCCCCGCGACCCGGCCCCGGCTCGCCGACGACGTCGTCAAGCAGGGCGGAAACGGCGTGGTCTCCATGGTGCTGTGCCTGGAGGACTCCATCGACGACGCCGACGTGACGGCCGGCGAGGAGAACCTCGTGCGCCAGTTCGCGGACCTGGCCGGGCGGCCCGGGGCGGACCTGCCACTGCTGTTCATCCGGGTCCGTACCCCCGAGCAGATACCCGATCTCGTCCGCCGCCTCGGCCCCGCCGCCCCGCTGCTGTCCGGCTTCGTCCTGCCGAAGTTCACCGCGGAACGCGGCCTGCCGTTCCTGGAGGCGATGGCCGGCGCCGAGGCGGGGAGCGGACACCGGCTGTTCGCCATGCCGGTGCTGGAGTCCCCCGAACTGCTCTACCGCGAGTCCCGCGTCGAGACCCTCGAGGGCATCTTCCGCGCCGTCGACAAGTACCGCGACCGGGTGCTCGCGCTGCGCCTCGGTGTGACCGACTTCTGCTCCTCCTACGGGCTGCGCCGGGACCCCGACATGACGGCGTACGACATCCAGGTCGTCGCCTCCGTCATCTCCGACGTGGTGAACATGCTGGCCCGCGCCGACGGCACCGGGTTCACCGTGACCGGACCGGTCTGGGAGTACTTCCGGGTCCAGGAACGCATGTTCAAACCGCTCCTGCGGCAGAGCCCCTTCCACGAGGTGAAGGCCGTGGCGCTGCGCCAGAAGCTGATCGAACACGCCATGGACGGCCTGCTGCGCGAGATCTCCCTCGACCGGGCCAACGGCCTGCTGGGCAAGACCTGCATCCACCCCTCCCACGTGCTCCCCGTGCACGCGCTGTCCGTGGTCAGCCACGAGGAGTTCAGCGACGCCCAGGACATCCTCCGGCCGGAACGCGGCGGCGGGGGTGTGCTCAGGTCGGCCTACACCAACAAGATGAACGAGGTGAAACCCCACCGGGCCTGGGCCGAGCGGACCCTGCTGCGCGCCGAGGCCTTCGGTGTGGCGAACGAGGACATCGGCTTCGTGGAACTGCTCGCGGCGGGCCTGGCGGAGTGACCGGGAGGGAGAGCGCGGTGAACGAGGGGATGCACCACCCGGTGCGTCACGGAGGACGGGCCGGCGGGGGCGTCTGGTCCGGCAGCTGGGTCACGGAGCGGCTCGGCGTCGAGCTGGGCGGGGACGAGGACCTGCCCGAACTGCTGGGGCTGGCGCTGCGCCGCAACCCCAAGCGGGCCCACCTGCTCGTGTCCAACGTCCTCGGCAAGCACGTCCCCCAGTCGCCGTCCGTCGTGCACGGCCACGGCGTCCGGCTCGGCCGCCGGGTGCGCGAGCTGCTGGGCGACTCGGCGCAGGACACGGTGGTCCTCGGCTACGCCGAGACCGCGACCGGTCTCGGTCACTCCGTCGCCGACGGTCTGGGCGTCGCCCCCTACCTGCACTCCACGCGCCGCCCGGTCGCGGGGACCGCCGCCGCCGGGGGCTTCGAGGAGTCCCACTCCCACGCCACGTCCCACCTGCTGCTCCCGGAGGATCCGCGGCTGCTGGCCGGGGACGGTCCGCTGGTCCTGGTCGACGACGAGTTCTCCACCGGGAACACGGTGCTCAACACCGTCCGGGACCTCCACGCGCGGTATCCGCGGGGGCGGTACGTGATCGTCGCCCTCGTCGACATGCGGTCGCGCGCGGACGCCGGGCGGCTGGACGCGTTCGCCCGGGAGATCGGGGCGCGCATCGACCTGGTGACGACCGCCTCGGGCACGGTGCGGTTGCCGGACGGCGTCCTGGAGAGAGGACAGTCCCTGGTGGCGCGGTACGAGAGCGCCGCGGGGGGCGGCGGGTCGGCCCCGGCGCGGCCGGACGGCGAGCTCGCCACGCGAGTGGAGCTGGGCTGGCCGGACGGCCTCCCCGACGGGGGACGCCACGGCTTCACCCCCGCGCACCGGGCCCGCCTGGAGGGCGCGCTCCCCGCCATGGCGGCCCGCCTCGCGCGGGCGCTCCCCGACGACGCGCGCCGCGTCCTCGTCCTCGGCTTCGAGGAGCTGATGTACGCGCCCCTGCGCCTCGCCGGCGAGCTGGAGCGGACGACCGGCGCCGAGGTGCGCTTCTCCACCACCACCCGCTCGCCCGTCCTCGCCGTCGACGACCCCGGCTACGCGATACGCACCCGCCTGGTCTTCCCCGCCCACGACGACCCCGCCGACGGCCCCGGCGACCGCTACGCCTACAACGTCGCCGGCGGTGGTTTCGACGCCGTCGTCGCCGTCGTCGACTCGGTCGCCGACACCCCGGCACTGCACGCGCCGGACGGACTGCTCGCCCGGCTCGCCGCGCACACCCCGCGGGTCCTGCTCGCGGTCGTGCCGTCCTACGTGCCCGCCCCGCAGAACGTCCCGCGGAGGACCCCCCGGGACGCCCGACCGGACGCCCCCGAAAGGCCCGCCACCATGCTGCCCGAGCCCCTCAGAGGCCCCGCCTTCTCCTCGTACGCGCCCGAGGAGGTCGGCTGGCTGCTCCAGGACCTCTCGGACGTGACGCTGGAGGCGCCGACCGAGGAGCGCGAGGAGGCCATCCAGAGCGGCGGCGCCCACTACGCGGAGTCGCTGCCCGTGGAGTACCAGCCGAGCGAGCGGTACCAGGAGCTGTTCCACGCGGCCCTGGACGAGTCGGCGGCCCGGATCGCCCGCGCGGTGGGCGTGGTCACCGAGACCGTCCTCGCCGAACGGTCCCCCCGCCCGGTGCTCGTCTCCCTGGCCCGCGCGGGCACCCCCGTGGGCATCCTGATGCGCCGCTGGGCCCGGCACCGCCACCGGCTCGACCTCCCGCACTACGCCGTCTCCATCGTCCGCGGCCGGGGCATCGACGCCAACGCGCTGCGCTGGCTGGCCGCCCACCACGACCCCCGGGACGTGGTCTTCGTCGACGGCTGGACCGGGAAGGGCGCCATCACCCGCGAACTCGCCCAGGCCATCCAGGAGTTCGAGAAGACCGAGGACGTCACCGGCTTCGACCCGGAGATCGCGGTCCTGGCCGACCCCGGCTCCTGCGTCCGCACCTACGGCACCCGCGAGGACTACCTGATCCCCTCCGCCTGCCTCAACTCCACGGTGTCCGGCCTGATCTCGCGCACCGTGCTCCGCGCCGACCTGGTCGGCCCGCACGACTTCCACGGCGCCAAGTTCTACCGCGAACTGGCCGGCGCGGACCTCTCGACGGTCTTCCTGGACGCCGTCTCCGCCCGCTTCCCGGAGGTCGCCGACGCGGCCTGCGCCCAGGCCGCGGACCTGCTCTCCGCCGACCGCACCCCCACCTGGGAGGGCTGGGCGGCGGTCGAACGCATCAGTGAGGAGTACGGCATCCACGACGTGAACCTCGTCAAGCCCGGCGTCGGCGAGACCACCCGGGTGCTGCTGCGCCGGGTCCCCTGGAAGGTGCTGGCCCGGGCCGGGGCCGGCCGCGACCTCGAACACGTCCGCCTGCTCGCCGGGCAGCGGGGCGTGCCCGTCGAGGAGGTCGCGGAACTCCCGTACACCTGCGTGGGGTTGATCCACCCCAGATACACGCGGGGCGCGACCGGCGCCGACGGCAGGGCGGTGACCCGCTGATGCCCGTCATCGTCGCCAGCGACCTCGACCGCACCCTCATCTACTCCTCCGCCGCCCTCGCCCTGACCATGCCGGACGCACGGGCGCCGAGGCTGCTGTGCGTGGAGGTCCACGAGGGCAAGCCCCTGTCCTACCTGACCGAGACGGCGGCCCGGCTCCTCACCGACCTCGGCGACGAGGCCGTGTTCGTCCCCACGACGACCCGCACCCGCAAGCAGTACCAGCGCATCAGCCTCCCCGGCCCGCAGCCCACCTACGCGATCTGCGCCAACGGCGGCCACCTCCTCGTCGACGGCGTGTCCGACCGGGACTGGCACGCCCGGGTGCTCGCCCGCCTCGCCGACGAGTGCGCCCCGCTGTCCGAGGTGCAGGACCACCTGCTGCGGACCGCCGACCCGGTCTGGGTGCGCAAGCACCGGGTCGCCGAGGACCTCTTCGCCTACCTGGTCGTCGAGCGGGAACTGCTGCGCGAGGAGTGGGTGAAGGAACTCGGGGAGTGGGCGGAGAACCGCGGCTGGACGGTCTCCCTGCAGGGCCGCAAGATCTACGCCGTGCCGGGGCCGCTCACCAAGAGCGCGGCCGTGCACGAGGTCGCCCGCCGCACCGGCGCCGACCTGACCCTCGCCGCCGGCGACTCCCTCCTCGACGCCGACCTGCTCCTCGCCGCGGACCGGGGCTGGCGTCCCGGTCACGGAGAACTCGCCGACGCCGACTGGACGGCCCCCGCGGTCAGGGCCCTCCCCGAGCGGGGCGTCCTGGCCGGCGAGCGCATCCTGCGCGAGTTCCTGCGGACGGTGCGCTCGCCCCGGTGAGACCGTGCGGCCGGGCGTCAGCGGCGGCGCCGCGGGCCCGTCGTGCCGGCGGAGCCGTACCCGTCGGCGGGTGCGTTCTCCCCGGCGCGGCCGCCGACGGGGCGCGTGCGGTCCGCGCCCGCCCGTCCGTCCCGCCGCCGGCGGCCGTCACCCGAGCGCAGCAGCCGCAGGACCACGAACGCCGCCAGGGCCAGCACGGCCGCGCCGAGGACCACCTTCGAGTACGCCGAGACGACGGCCGACACCTGCTCCCAGTTGTCCCCGAGCACGTACCCCGCGAGCACGAACGCGGTGTTCCAGATCGCGCTGCCCAGCGTGGTCAGGCCCAGGAACAGCGGCAGCCGCATGCGCTCCACGCCGGCCGGCACGGAGACGAGGCTGCGGAAGACCGGGATCATCCGGCCGAAGAACACCGCCTTGCTCCCGTGCCGCAGGAACCACGCCTCCGTCCTCTCGACGTCCGCGGCCTTCACCAGCGGCAGCCGTCCCGCCAGCGCCAGCGTCCGGTCCCGGCCGAGCAGCGCGCCCACCCCGTACAGCGCGAGCGCGCCGATCACCGAGCCGGCGGTGGTCCACAGCAGCACGGCGAGCAGGCTCATCCGCCCACTGCTCGCGGCGAACCCCGCCAGGGGCAGGATCACCTCGCTGGGGATGGGAGGGAAGAGGTTCTCCAGTGCGATGGCGAGGCCGGCCCCGGGGGCGCCCAGGGCGTCCATGAGGTCGTTGACCCACTGTGGTCCGGCGCCGCCGTCCCCGGCCGCCGTGATCGTGTGCGCTGTGCCGGCTCTCATGCCCTCACGCTAGGAACGCGAAGCTGAAGGGAGCCTGAAGCGGGCCCGTCAGCCGCAGCAGCCGCCACCGCAGCAGCCGCCACCGCCGCCACCCGCGGACGGAGCGGGGGCCGCGGCGGAGGCGGTACCGCCCACCGCGACCGTCGAGAGGAGCTTGACCGTGTCGTCGTGGCCCGCCGGGCAGGCCGCGGGCGCGGAGGACTCCGCCATGGGGCGGCTCAGTTCGAAGGTGTCGCCGCAGGTCCGGCAGCGGTACTCGTAGCGAGGCATGGGCACAGGTTAACCGGCGCGGCCGGTGCCGGGCCGGTCAAGGGGCGGCGGCGCCGCGTTCCTCCCGGATCAGGGCCACCACACGGCCCACCGCCGCCCGTACCTCCTCCGTCTCCGTCAGGAAGTGCCAGTAGTCGGGATGGCGGCCCTCCAGTCCGGCGACGGCCCGCTCCAGCCGGGCCACGGCGTCGTCCAGGGGGCGGGCGTGGCGCGGGTCGGGGGTGTGGCGGCCGGCCATGGCCAGGCGCTGGGCGTCCCGGACGGCGAAGCGGGTGCGTTCGATCTCCTGCCCGGGGTCCTTCTGCACGGCGTTCAGCCGGCGCAGCCGGTCACCGGCGGCCGACACCGCCTCGTCGGTCGTGTTCAGCAGCGCCCGCGCGGTCGACAGCAGGGCGGTCGCGTCCGCCCAGCGCTGCTCCTCGCGGGCCGTCCGGGCCTCGGCGAGCCTCGCCTCCGCCCGGCCCACGTTCTCGGCGGCCATCTCGGGGACGTGCTGCAGATCCTGCCAGCAGGCGGCGGTGAAGCGCCGGCGCAGTTCGCTGAGGACCGGTTCGACCTGTTCGGAGCGGGTGGTGAGGGCCTGGGCGCGGGTGCGCAGGGAGACCAGCCGGTGGTCGATCTCGGCCGCCCGTTCCGGCAGCCGCTCGGCCTCCGCGCGGACCGCCTCGGCCTCGCGCGTGACGCGTTCGGCCCGCTCCAGGGTCTGCGGCACGCCGTGCTGCCCCGCGCCCTGGTTCAGCCTGGTCAGTTCCGGGGAGAGCGCGGCGAGCCGGGCGGCGAGGTCGTCGGCCCTCAGGCCCGACGCCCGCGCGGTGTCGAGGGCGTTCGAGGCGGCGAGCAGCGCCTGCCGGGCGCGTTCGACGGCGGGAGCGAGCCGGGCCAGCTGGGTCTCGGCCTTGTTCAGGAGCGGGCCGAGCCCGTCGGCGAACCGGTCCAGCTCCTGCCTGACCCGGTCGAGTTCGTCCTTGGCGGCGGTCAGCCGGGCGCGGGCCCGGGAGGCGGCCGAGGCCTCCAGGTCGTCGCGGTCCAGGTCATGGGCGTCGACGGCGCCGATGTACCGGTGGCTGGCCTCGTCGATGCGCCGGCCGAGCGCCTCGAAGTCGGCGACGGCACGGCGGGCGGCGGGGGAGGCGTCGACGGCGGTGATCGTCTCGATGGAGATCCGCAGGTCGCGCTGGGCGGTGTCGAGTTCGTAGAAGGCGGCCGCCGCCGCGTCCTTGGCGGCCTGCGCCTCGGCCCGCTGGTTCTCCGCCCGCCCGCCGAACCAGCGCCGCGTCCCGCCCCCGGCGAACGCCGCGGACAGCGCCGGCGCCACGGCCAGCGGCAGCGCCACGAGGGCGAGCACGTCCCGCAGCGCGCCGGGGATCCCGCGGGCACCCGGCCGTGGCGGGAGGGGGGGTGCGGCACGACGCACGCGCGGCACGCGCGGTTCCGACGGCGAGTACGGCTGCGCTGGTGTCGCCGTCACATCCCTCTCCCGTACTGTCGTTCGCCCGGCCCGATGTCATTCTCCCACCGGTGGAGGACGAAGACACGGGCCGTTCAGTTCGCCGTGCGGACGGTGAGCCTGCCGTCGCCGGTGCGGGCGGTCACCACGTGGGGGCTGGAGCCGTCGCGGGGCACGGAGACGTCCTCGGCGCCGTCGCCGGTCCCGGTGTCCACGCGGTAGGAGGCCCGCGGCAGGTCGACCGTCAGGGAACCGTCGCCGCTGCGGGAGTCCACCAGGTCCGGCACGGCGCCGAGTTGGAGGTGGATCGAGCCGTCGCCGCTGCGGGCGCGCACCGTGCGCGAGGAGACCTCCGCGCGTACGGATCCGTCGCCGGTGCGCAGTTCGAGCGGCCCGGTGGAGTCCGTGACGTGGACCGAGCCGTCCGTCGTCCGGATGCTCAGCGCGTCGCGGAAGCCCCGCGCCCGCACGCTGCCGTCCCCCTCCTCCACCTTCACGGAGACCCCGCGGGGCACCTCGACGCGGTGCTTGGTGGAGCAGTCCGCGACGAGCCCCGAGCACTTCTCCCGCAGCACCAGCCGGTCGCCGTCCATGGACCAGGTGACCTCCGGGTCCGAGCCGACGGCGACGGTGCCCTGGAACCACCGGGTGACCTCGACCTCGCCCGGGGCGCTCTCGTCCGAGGCGACGATCTCGAGGGCGGACTCCTCGGAGTCGACGACGAGGGTGTCGCCGGGCAGGACGAAGGAGCGGCGGTCGGGATCGGCGTCGTCTGCGGCCGACGCCCCGCAGCCGCTCAGGCCCGCGACGAGCACCGCGGCGGCCCCGGCGAGGGCGAGGGCACGCGCCCGCGCGGTACGGGCGCCGGGAGCGGAACCGGCGGTGCGGGCGGTACGGATCGTGCGGGTCATGGCGGTCTCCCCTGGGACGGACGGCGGCGCCCACCGGTGGTGTCCGGGCGCTCCTCGACCGTACGGACCGGGGGTCCGCCGGGGGATCCGGACGGCCGGTGGATCCGGGGTGGGGACATCCCCCGGTGATCCCCGGCAGGGGCGTGCCGGACCGCCGCCGCGGCCATGTAGGCTGTCGACTCGACCTGGGCGCACGGCCCGGGCCTCGGGTGCGTAGCTCAGGGGTAGAGCGCCTGCCTTACAAGCAGGATGTCGGCGGTTCGAAACCGTCCGCGCCCACCGGGACACAGGGCCTCCGGAGTCGCTCCGGGGGCCCTCGTCGTCTCGTCTCCCCGGTCCTCCCGCCCGTCCTACGAGGGTTCCTCCGCGTCCTCGTGGACGTGCTTCAGCCGGGAGCGGGCGTGCACGCGGTCGGCGCCGGTGAGTCCGTCCCAGTAGCGGTGGGTGCTGACGAACACCGCGAGCTCGTGCTCCCGTCGTCTCAGCTTCTCCACCTCGGTCTGTTCGTCGGCGGTCCAGCCGGGTGAGGCGGGGCGCTCGACCTTGCGCCAGCCGTTGTCGTCGCTGAAGCCGTCGAGGGGCTCGACCGACCAGGGGAGTCGCTTCAGCAGGACCGACAACTCGGCCCGGACCTGCTGGAGTTCCTCCTGACCGGCGAGGAGGTCGCTCGGAAAGTCATAGGTCGTAGCCACGTGCTGATGATACGCCTGTTCGATTTTGGGTGGCGAGTCACCGGGCGGGCGCGTCAGACTGGGGACATGTGCCGGAGCATCAGGACCCTGCGCCCGCCCGTACAGCCCGAGGAGGCCACGGAGGAGGAGATCCGGGCCGCCGCCCTGCAGTACGTGAGGAAGGTGTCCGGCTTCCGCGCGCCGGCCGCCCACAACCGCGAGGTGTTCGAACGGGCGGTGGACGCGATCGCCGCGGCGACGGCCGAGCTGCTGGACGGGCTGGAGGTGCGCGGGGGCGCCGCGCGGCGGGCGGGGGCGTAGCGCCCCCGGGCGCCGCGGCACCCCGC
>NZ_JBEORT010000044.1:0-50300 GCF_040302425.1 Streptomyces sp. NPDC126497 | reverse complement strand
CGGCTCTCGGCGGCGGCGGCCTCGCGGGCGTGCTCGGTGGCCCGGCGGGCGGCCTCGCGGGCGGTGTCCCAGGCGGCGACCGCCGTCTTCTCGGCGTCGCTGGCCGCGAGGGCGGCCCGGGCGGGGTCCGCGTCGGGGGCGCTGTCGTCGAGCCAGCCGGCCCGTACCGCCTCGGCGGTCTCCTGTTCGACCTCGGTGAGCCGCTGCCGCAGGTGTCCGACCTCGCTGCGGGCCCGCTGCGCCTCGGTCGCGGCGGCGGTGGAGTCGCGGTAGGCGCCGTCGCTGACCTCCTGGAGGGCGGCGGAGCGCTCCTCCTCCTCGTTGGCGAGGTCCTCGGCGTTCTGCGCGGCCGCGTGCAGGGCGCGTACCAGGTCGACGGCGGCCTTGGCGCGCGCGGCCAGTGCGGGGGCCGCGTCCCGCTCGGCCTCCTGGATCGCGGCGGACACGCGGGTGACGCGGTCGGCTGCGGCGCGGTGCCGCAGCACGGCTTCGGCGGCCTGCCACGCCGCGTACAGGGTGCGCGCGTCGGCGAGTTCCCGTTTCTGGGCGGTGGCGGCCTTCTCTGCGGCGGCGAGCGCCAGGGAGGCGTGCCGGTAGGCGAGTTCGGCGGAGATCAACGCGCTGTGCTCGCGTGCCGTCTCGGCGTGGGTGACGGCGTACGCGGCGGCGGTGACCCGCTGTGCCAGGTCGGCCGCGCGGACGCGTTCCCGGGCGCCGCGCGCGGAGAGCCGGCGGGCCAGGGTGCGGGTGCGGCGCTCGGCGGCGGTGTGGATCTCCCGCGCGCGGGTGCGGGTCTCGGTGGCCTCGACGATCCGGCCCAGCAGGTCGACGGACCCGGCGGTGAAGTCCCGTTCGGCGATCAGCTCGGCGCGCCGGCCCAGCTTGTTGCCGAACCCGCTGACCAGATCGGCGAGTCCGTCGGTGTCGCGGGTGTCGGTGACGGCGCGCAGCAGCAGGTCGGTGAAGTCGGAGTCCTTCTTCACCGCGAAGAGGCCTGCGGCCTCGCCCTCGTCGGCGTTCATCTCCCGCTGGTAGCGGAAGAGCTCCGGGTCGAGTCCCAGCTCGCCGAGGTGCTCGGTCCAGCGCTCGTGGATCTCCTCCCAGTGCACCTCGAGGTGCGGGTACGTCTTTCCGGCTTCGGTGAGGGCGTCCCGGAAGCCCTTCATGGTGCGGCGCCGTCCCCGCGCGCCGGACTGTCCCTCGACGGGCGGGCGTACGGCCGTGGACTCGGCGACGGGGAGGTTGTCCAGGCTGAGACCGGGGCCGGGCCGGAAGGAGTACCAGGCCTCGGCGAACTTCCTGGGGTCGTTGGAGACCTGGCGGCCCCGCCACTCGCTGACCTTGCCCACGACGACGCACTCGCCGGTCTGCACGTGCTGCCATTCCAGCGCCACATGGCCGCAGTCGTCGGCGAGGAGGAACTTGCGCAGCACGCCGGAGCTGGCGCCGCCGAGGGTGTTGCGGTGGCCCGGGAGCATCACGGAGAAGATCAGCTTCAGCAGGACCGACTTGCCGCCGCCGTTCTCCAGGAAGAGCACCCCGGCCGGTGCCGGCCGGCGCGGCGGGCCGACGGGCTCCTCCTCGAAGAACTCCGCCTGCGTCGGCGCGGGGTCGGGCACGGCCCCGCCGACACCGCGCAGGTCGAGCACGGTGTCGGCGTAGCGCGCACCGGCCGGCCCGATGGAGTAGAGGCGGACCCGGGACAGCTCGTACATGGCGGACTTTCGTGAGGCTTCGTGAAGTGGGGGGTCGGGCGGAGCGGAGGTCAGACGGAGTGGAACGGCAGGCCGGCGTCGGCCACCAGCTCCAGGTCGTCGCCGTCCTCGGGCGGCAGCAGGGTGGGCGTGCCGTCGGTGACCGGGACGACGCCCAGCTCCAGCAGCTCGGCCATGGCGGCGCCGCCCGCCATGTCGCGGACCTGGAGCTGGTAGCGGGCGGTGGTGCGGTACGTGCCGCCGTTGTCGTCGCCGGTGCGCTGGAGGAAGCCGGAGTCGGTGAGGAAGGTGACGGCCTTGGCGACGATGCCGGTGGTGGAGCCCGCGAGCCGGCGCGCGTCCTTGGTGGCGCCGGTGGCGCTGCGCCTGGCCCAGACCCGCCAGGCGGCCTCGAGACCGGGGGCGTCGCTGGCCGGATCGGTGTTCTCGCCCTGCTCCGCGGCTCGTTCCTCCAGCCGGTGGCAGGCCTGGCGGACGAAGGCGTCCACGCCGTTGACCGTGACGCGCCCGATGTAGCCGTCGTCGGCGAGGTCCTCGGGACGGGGGAAGGCCATGGCGGCGACGGCGAGGTGGGCGAGGCCGTGCAGGAACCGGTCGCTGCCGTCGGCGGAGGCGCGCCGCGCGTAGTCGCCCATGCGCACGGCGAAGACGGAGTCCTCGGCGGCGGTGACGGCCATGCCCGCGCGCGGGGACACCTCCAGCACGATCAGTCCGAGGCCGGTGGCCACGGCGTCCGCGAGCCGTGCGAAGGGCGGGTCCTCACGGTAGCGGCGCAGCAGGTCGGCGTACTCCTGGTCGCGGGCGGGCTGGAGCTTGGGCTGCAGCCCGAAGGCGACGAGCCGCGCGGCGTCGGCGGCGTCGGCGGGGGTGACGGCGGCGCCCGCCGGTGCGGCCGCGGCCTCCGGCTCGCTCCACTCGACGTGCTCGGTCACGGTCGGGACTCCTTGCTCTGGGACACTTCGGTGCGGACTGCTTCTTCCGTCATGCCGCCTCCGTCCGGTCCGCGGCCATCCCCGCCGCGTCCAGCAGGGCCGTGCCGACGATGAGGTCGGCGCCGCCGAACTCGGGGTCGTCGAGGTCGGTGCCGTCGTCCACGGCGAACAGCAGCTTCCGCTCCCCCTGGCGGTAGGCGGTGCCGACCGGGGGGCTCGCGGCGTGGATGGCCAGCAGGGCGACCAGGTAGGGCAGTTCGGGATCCTGGCGGCGGGCGTCGGCGAGCAGTCCGGACAGTCTGCGCGGCGCGTCGGCCGGCAGGTCCAGCAGCTCCGTGGCGGCCGCCAGCTGCTCCTCGCTGAAACGGCTGTCGTCGGGCGTGGCGATCAGGTCGGGCTCGGGCATCTCGGCGCCGAGGTGCTCGCGCTCCACGGGCGGGGTCAGCAGGATCTCGACGAGGTCGGCGACCCGGACGGAGACCGGGGTGCGCAACCCGGTGCCGTGGGCGAAGAAGACGTCGGTGACCCGGGCCGCCCGCTCCACCGGCAGCGGCAGCAGGGGGGCCAGGAGGTGGCCGTAGAGGTCGGTGCCCGAGACCGGGGTGGGGGTGGCGAAGGCCTGCCGGTCCTGTTCGGCGCGGAACAACGGGCCGGCCTCCAGCAGCCGGGACTGCAGCTGGGTGTGGCGCCGGATGCAGTCCTTGACGATGTCGACCAGCTCGGCCGCCCGGCGTTTGTGCTCGGGTGCCTCGGTCTCGTCGCGGGCCCTGCGGATGTTGGTGAGGATCGCGTTCTCGTGGCGGTAGCGGTCCGCCACGTGGTCGAGGGCCTCGGCGATCATGTCGGGTACGGCGTTCAGCCAGTCCACCGCGCGGACGTTGCGGCGGGTGGCGTCCAGGGCCCGGCGCAGGGTCTCGGAGTACTGCACGGTCCGGTAGCGGGCCTGCTCGGCGGCGAGCTGGGCGTCGGCGAGCCTGCCCCGGCTGATCAGCACCTCCAGCTTGACCTCGGCGGCGATCTGCGCGCTGGTGACATCGGTGTCCAGGGCGCCGACCAGGACGTTGACCGCCTCGTCGGTGGTCCGCAGGTACACCGTGCCGCCGGGGCCGGGGACCTCCTCGATCAGCTTGAAGTCGTAGTCGCGGCGCACATAGGTGCCGTCCGCGCCGAACACGCCGTACACCGCGCGGAAGCCGCGGTCGACGCTGCCGACGTTGATCAGGTTCTCCAGGACCCAGCGGGCCACCCGCTCGTGCTCGGCGGCGGCGCGGTGCGGGGCCTGGGCGGCGATGCGCGGGACGAGCCGGGCGACTATCTGGTCGTGCTCGGCGCCCGTGTCGAAGTCCATGCTCAGGGTGACGAGGTCGATGGCCGCGAGGGCGATCTCCGCCATGCCGTACACCGAGTACTCACCGGCGAGGTTGGCCTTGCGCGCGTCGAGGTCGTGCAGCGGCGCGGTGCACGCGAGCGCGCGCAGCCGCCGCGCCAGCCCTTCGTCGGCGGCCGGGCCCGGCGCGGGCCGCGGCCCCGCGCTGAGCTGGGGCGGAGCGCTGTCCGTCGATGCAGGCGAAGTCACGGTGCACAGACTAGGTCCTCGGTCTGACAACAACCCAAACGACCGGGTTGCGCCCCGGCGCGACGGTCGTCACACCACCGGCCGGCCGTCCTGGCCGTCCTCGCCGACCCGCCGCCGGTACACCTCGACGACCCGTTCCAGCGAGACCTCGAGGTAGGCCGCCAGCAGCGCCTCGGCCTCGTCGCGGTCCCCGTCCCGCAACGCCCGGAGGATCCCGGCGTTACGGTCGATGTACGGCTCGTGCAGCCGCCGCGGCTCGTCCACGACGTGGAAGGCGAGACGCAGTTCGGCGAAGACGCCGCGCATCAGCTCGTCCGTGCGCTCGCTGCCGGCCAGGGCCACCAGTTCCCGGTGGAAGTGGATGTTGGCCGTGCCCACGCCCTTCCAGTCGCCTTCGCGCGCCGCCGCACGCGCCTGCTCCACCGCTTCGGCGAGTGCGCCGAGCGCGTGGGGCGCCTCGCCGAGTCCGCGCACGACGGCGCACTCGACGAGGCGGCGGGTGCGGTAGATGTCCTCGACGTCCTCGACGGTCAGCACCCGCACGAACACGCCCCGGTTCAGTTCGTGGACGAGCAGCCGTTCGTGCGTGAGCAGCCGGAACGCCTCGCGCAGCGTGTTGCGGGAGACACCGAGCGCGCCGCCGATGCCGTCCTCCGGCAGCCGTGTCCCGGGTGGGAAGCAGCCCTCGGCGATCCGGCTCCTGAGGATGTCCGCGACCCGCTCGGCGGTGCTGGTGCGGCCCAGCAGGGCACGGTCGTCGGCCAGTCCGCTCAGCTGCTCTGCCATGCCGGGATCCAATCGCACACGGAAGGACGGGACAACACGGGTGTTGAAGGATCGTTCAACGATCCTCTACCGTACTGCGCACGGCACGGCTCATCCCCTCCCGTGCCCTCCGTCCCCCTCCGCGAGGCGCCCATGGGCCCGCCCCTCCCCCGCGTGCCCCGAGCGGTTCCGCGTGGCCGGGCGACCTGTACGACACGAGGCGGGAGAGACGGAACCCATGACGTCGATCGACCTGAACGCCGACCTCGGTGAGGGGTTCGGCCGCTGGCGGCTCACCGACGACGAGCGGCTGCTGTCCGTGGTGACCAGTGCCAACGTGGCGTGCGGTTTCCACGCCGGTGACGCGTCCACCATGCGCCGGGTGTGCGAGCTCGCCGCCGAACGCGGGGTGCGGATCGGCGCCCAGGTCTCCTACCGGGACCTGGCCGGGTTCGGGCGGCGCGCGATGGACGTGCCGCCCGCCGAACTGGCGGCCGAGGTCGCCTACCAGATCGGCGCCCTGGAGGTGTTCGCCCGCGCGGCGGGCTCCCGCGTGGCGTACGTCAAACCGCACGGGGCGCTGTACAACCGGGTGGTGCACGACGAGGAGCAGGCCGGCGCGGTCGTCGACGGGGTGCTCCTGGCGGACGCCGCGCTGCCGGTGCTCGGTCTGCCCGGCTCCCGGCTGCTGGAACTGGCCGGGAAGGCGGGGCTGCCGGTGGTCGCGGAGGCGTTCGCCGACCGGGCGTACACCGACGGGGGCACGCTGGTGCCACGGCGTCAGGAGGGCGCCGTGATCACCGATCCGGAGTCGGTGGTGGCCCGCTCGGTGGGCCTGGCCCGCCACGGGGAGGTCCACGCGCACTCGGGACGGCGCGTCGAGGTGCGGGCGCGTTCCCTGTGCCTGCACGGTGACACGCCCGGCGCGGTGGACCTGGCACGACGGGTGCGCGACGCGCTGGAGGCGTCCGGGGTCCGGGTGGAGGCCTTCGCATGAGGGTGCTGCCCGTCGGCGAGGACGCCCTGCTCGTCGAGGTCTCCTCCGGCGAGGAGGTCCGGGCGCTCCACGCGGAGCTGCTGCGGCGCCGCGCGGAGGGCTCGCTGCCGGTCGGCGAGATCGTCCCGGCCGCGCGCACGGTGCTGCTCGACGGCCTGTCCGACCCGTCCCGGCTGGCCGCCGAGCTGGCCTCCCTCGAGGTGCCGCCCGCACCCACGCCCACGCGGGGGGCGGTCGAGGTCCCGGTGCGCTACGACGGTCCGGACCTCGCGGACGTCGCCGCGCACTGGGGCGTCTCCGTGCGGGAGGCGGCCCGGGTCCACGCGGGCACCGAGTTCCGCGTCGCCTTCTGCGGGTTCGCGCCCGGCTTCGGCTACCTCACCGGTCTGCCCGCGCGCTACGACGTGCCCCGCCGGACCACGCCGCGCACCGCCGTCCCGGCCGGCTCGGTGGCGCTGGCGGGCCCCTACACCGGCGTGTACCCGCGGTCCTCGCCGGGCGGCTGGCAGCTGATCGGCGCGACCGACCTCGTGCTGTGGGACCCCGGGCGCGTGCCCGCGGCGCTGCTCTCCCCCGGCACGCGCGTGCGCTTCGTCCCGGTGACCGACGCGGGGCCCGCGGCATGACGGACCGTGCGCTCGCCGTCGTACGCGCGGGAGCCCTCACCACCGTGCAGGACCGGGGCCGGCCGGGGCACGCCCACCTCGGGGTGCCCCGCTCGGGGGCGCTGGACGGGCCCGCGGCTGCGCTCGCCAACCGGCTGGCCGGCAACCCGCCGGACGCGGCCGTCCTGGAGACGACCCTCGACGGCTGTGCCCTGCGGCCCCGTTCGGCGGTCACCGTGGCGGTCGCGGGGGCGCCCTGCCCGGTCACCGTGGACGGCCGTCCGGCCGCCTGGGGCGCGCCGGTGCGCGTGCGGGCCGGGTCCGTGCTGGACGTCGGGGCGGCGGTCCGCGGTCTGCGCGCCTATGTGGCCGTCTCCGGGGGGATCGCCGTCGAACCGGTCCTCGGCAGCCGTTCCACGGACCTGCTCTCCGGTCTCGGCCCGGCCCCCCTCACGGACGGTGCCGTACTGCCCCTCGGCGCTCCGCGGGAGGACCACGCGCGTGTGGACGTCGCCCCGCAGCCGGCGCCCCCGGCCGAGCTCGTGCTGCGGGTGACGCCTGGCCCGCGCGACGACTGGTTCACCCCGGCCGCGGTACGGCTGCTCACCTCCCGCGCGTACCGCGTGTCGCCGGCGAGCAACCGCATCGGGCTGCGCACGACCGGACCGGCCTTGCAACGGGCGCGGCGGGACGAGCTCCCCAGCGAGGGCGTGGTGCTGGGCGCGGTCCAGGTGCCGCCCGACGGCACGCCGGTGGTCTTCCTGGCCGACCATCCGACCACCGGGGGCTACCCGGTGGTCGCGGTGGTGCGCCCCGCCGACCTTCCGGCCGCCGCCCAGGCGCCCCCCGGCACCCCGGTCCGCTTCGTCGCCGTACGACGCCGCTGACGCTCCCGGCCGGCGGGGCGTCCGCCGTTCGCACCGCCCGTGCGGAAGAAGGGGGTCACACGGCGCGCTCCTCGGGACCGATCCGGCTGCGCACGGCGGTCTGCACCTCGGCCTCCTCGGCCGGGTCCGCGGCGAGCCGACGCAGACGCTCGACGACCCGGGTGTCGCCGGTCTCGGCGTGCCGGGCGGCGATCTCGCGGGTGGACTCCTCGCAGTCCCACAGGCACTCGACGGCGAACCCGGTGCCGTAGGAGGGGTCGGTCGCGGCGAGGGCGCGGGCGGCGCGGCCCCGCAGGTGGGACGAGGCGGTCTCGCGGTAGATGTGGCGGAGCACGGGGGCGGCGCAGGCGATGCCGAGGCGTCCGGCACCGTCGACGAGGGTCCACAGGGTGGGCGCGTCGGGGCCCTCGCCCCGTACCGCCTCGCGGAGCGCCGCGAGGACCAGGTCCCGGTCCTGGACGCCGCCCCGGCAGGCGAGGACGCGGCCGGCGGCGGCGCCGAGCGGGTCGGGCCGGCGGGCCCAGCCGCGTGCCCGGTCGACGGCGGCGAGACCGCGCATGCGCTCGAAGGCGTCGACGGCGGCCTCCACGACGGCCGTCGAGCCGGTGGCCACGGCGCCCTCGATCAGGGTGAGGGCGTCGGGATCGTTGTGGTCCGCGAGGTACCTCAGGGCGGTGCACCGGGCTCCCTCGACGCCGTCCCGGGCGGCCCGGACGATCTCGGGCCGGTCCTCGGGGCCCGCCACGGCGGCGAGGCAGCGGGCGGCCGGGACATGGAGCGCGACGCCGCGCTCGACGCCCTGCTGGGCCCATTCGAACACCGCCCGCACGCTCCAGCCGGGGCGGGGCCCGGTGGGGCGCATCTGCCGCTGCCAGCGGTCGAAGGAGCCGGCCTCCAGGGCGGCGCGCACGCGCGCGGCGACGGACCCGCGGGGATCGTCGGCCCACAGTCGCCAGGGCCGCGGCTCGAAGGCGTCGCGGACGGTGGCGGCGAGCTCCGCCTCGCCCTCGGCGTCGGTGGCGAACCGCGCGAGGACCGGGACGGCGAGGGCGCGCAGCCCCGCGTCGTCGTCCCGGAGCGCCAGCTCGTCCAGGGCCCAGGCCCAGTTGGTGCCGTGGGCGGCGTACCTGCGCAACAGGTCGAGGGCGTCCCGCCTGCCGTAGGAGGCGAGGTGTCCGAGGACGGCGAGGGCGAGTCCGGTGCGGGACTCGTCGGTGTCGAGGACGTCCTCGGGGTCGAAGAGGTGGGCCTCGATCGCGTCCAGTTCACCGTGCAGATCGAGGTAGAGGCGGGCGTAGTAGAGGGAGCGGTTCTCCACCTGCCAGTCGTGGCGCGGGTCGTGCAGCACACAGTGGTTCAGCGCCGCGAGCGCCTCGGGGCGCGGGGCGGTGAGCGCGTGCAGTGTGCCGTCGCCACGGCCCCGCTGGAGCAGGCCGAGCAGCGTACCGCTGGGCGCTATGACCGGATCGAACATGGGAAACAGCCTCACATCAAGCGTCGACGCAACCGGGGACGTGCATTACCTGGCCGCGTGACAACACGTCGGGGCGCCCGCCGTTTCCTGCTTGCTGTAGACCATCTCTCTCTGCCTCTCGTCGGTGGCCCATGCGGACCGCATCACGGCCCGCGCGGTGCGGCAACACCTGCCCAGCCATCGCGTCCGTGAATCACGTCGTCATGATGACCCGGCGGTCACATCTACCGCGACCGAAATTTCGGCGGCCCTGTACCGCCTCCCCCGTTTTCCCTGTTGTCGCTGGTCGGAGCGGGTCGCTCAGCGCTCGCCGAACAGCTCGAGCAGTTCCGTACGGCCGAACATCCGGGCCGTGTCGACGGCCGAGGGGGTGCCCGCGGACGGGTCCGCGCCGCCCTTCAGAAGGACCTGGACCACCTCGGTCTCGCCCTTGAAGGCCGCTCCCGCGAGTGGCGTCTGGCCCCGGTCGTTGACGCGGTCGGCGTCGGCGCCGCGCTCCAGCAGCGCGCGCACCGCCTCGGCGTGACCGTGGTACGCGGCGAGCATCACGAGCGAGTCGCCCCGGTCGTTGGTGAGGTCGGCCGGCACGCCCGCGTCGACGTAGGCCACGAGCTCCTCGGTCCGGCCGCGCCGGGCCAGGTCGAAGATCTTGGTCGCCAGCTCCACGACCTCGGGGTCGGGGGCATCAGTCATGGCCGGACCGCCTCTCACTGCACGTGCTTCACGCATCGGGGACAGGACGTACGTCTGCGAGCGGTGCAGAGCCGTACGGGTGAATCGCCAGCGTACTGGCTCGCGCGGCACATGACCCGGTGCGCCGGAGGTAAGGATCACGGCAGGCCCGTCCGGGGGTAATCTCCGAAAATCCACCCAGTTGCACCTTTTATCGTATAGATACATGCTGTGATCCTGTAAGTACTCATGGTGACTGTCCCCGTGAACCAGGAGAACTCACATGATCATCTCGATTTCGTGCGTGGTGCTGCTCGGCGTCGTCGTCTTCATCTTCTTCCGCAAGGACGGACTGAAGGCGTCACACGCCCTGGTGGCGATGCTGTTCGGCTTCTATCTGGCCAGCACCGCCATCGCGCCGAGCATCAAGGCGGGCGGCGAGAGCCTGGCCGGCCTCCTGGGCGGGTTCAAGTTCTGACCCGCCCGTCCCCGTCCCTCCCTCCCGTACGCACCCTCTGGAGACAGCAGTGGCCCGGCGCCCCCTCCCCCGCATCCTGAGCAACGGCGGCGCACAGCTCGCCCGGAGCCGGGAGCTGGCCAGGACGGCGGCCGACAGCGCCACGGACGTCCTCCATCCGCTGATCACCATCGCGCGCGGTCTGCGCCGGCTGGCCTCGGCCGGGCGGCGCAGATGGGCCGGCACGCCGAAGGACCGGCGCGGCGCGCTGCTCTTCCTGGTGACGTCGGTCCTGCTGGCCGTGGCGCTGGCACCGTACGGTCCGCTGCTCGCCGTCGTCACCCTGATGGCGGCGGCGGCCTGGCAGGGCCGGGACCGTGCCCCGTCGGCGCCCGCCGGGCCCGACGCCTCGCAGGTCCAGCGCCTGAAGTCGCTCTACGAGGCCCTGGTGCCGTACTTCTCGGCCGCCGAGGACCCCGAACCGCTCTACGCCCACGGCGGCGACTGGGGGAAGGTCTTCTCCGAGTACGCGTTCGACTCCACCGGTCGTGTCGCCCATCTGGTGATCGACTACCCCGCCTACTTCACCGACGGCGAGCCGGAGGCCCGGGCGCGGATCGAGCACCTGCTCGGCGCGAAGTCGGGGCGCGGCCGCGAGTACCACTTCGCCTGGGACGAGGAGGCCAACCAGCTCACGGTCCGCGTCCTCGCCCCCCTGCCCACCGACATCACCGCCCAGCCCTTCGTCACGGCCCCCGGCGAGACGGTCCTCGGTTTCACCGACCCCACCGGGGTGCAGCGGACGCTGCCGCTCGTCCACGGCGCCCACGGCGAGGAGCGGCGCGACGTCCCGCCCGTCGTCTGGCGCACCGGCGTCCGCTCCACCGAGCCCCATCTGCTCGCGGCCGGCCAGCCGGGCAGCGGGACCTCGACCCTGCTCCGCTCGATCGCCCTGCAGGCGCTCCACCACGGCGACGTGGTGATCGTCGACGGCGGCGGCACCGGCGAGTACGCCTGTCTGACCGGCCGGGACGGTGTCCTCGCCGTCGAGTGCGGGCTGACGGGGGTGCTGACGAGCCTGGAGTGGGCCGCGCACGAGACGGAGCGCCGGCTGACCGCGGCCAACCGCGCGCACCAGGCGGGCGACCCGCCGCCCGAGGACACCAGGCGTCCCCTGTGGCTGCTGCTGGACCGGCCGAGCGCGTTCACGCACCTGGCCGCCGCGGACGGCCGCAAGGATCCCCAGTCGCTCCTCCAGGTCCCGCTGCGGCACGGCCGCCCGGCGAACGTCACCGTGGTCGTCGCCGAGCAGCTCGACAGCCTGGAGAGCCTCGGCGATCCGGTACGGCAGCACACACGCGCGCGTGTCGTCCTCGGGCCCGCTACGGCGGAGCAGCTGGAGGCCGTCCTGGGAGCGCCGCCGCACACCACGCCCGTCGACCAGGTGCCGCCGGGGCGCGGCTACGCCAGGCTGGGCTCGGGGCCGGTCCACCGCCTCCAGGTCCCGGCGACGCCGGATCCGTACGACGACGCGACCAGCGACGCGGAGCGGCAGGCCGTGCTCGACCTGCTGCCGCCCCGGACGACGCCCGCGGACGAGGAGCCGGAGCGGCTGGATGCGGGGGCCGCCGTGGTGGAGTCCGTACGGCTGGACAAGGTGACGGCGGAGAAGGCGGCCGCCGACGCGGTGGACGCGACGCCGGCGGCCGAGGAGGCGGCGGTCGCGGAGTCCTCCTCCTAGTGCCCCGGCCGTCCGCCGCGCCGGCGCCCCGGCTACGCCACGAACGTGCGGGGTGTCCCCGTGCCCGGGACGCCGCCCGCTCCGACGATGCGGGCCGCCTCCGAGAGGCGTGCCGCCGCTTCCGCGGCGACGGCGCCGCCCACCGTGAAGGGCAGCCGTACGTAGCCCTCGAACGCTCCGTCGACGCCGAAGCGGGGGCCGGACGGCACCCGTACGCCCGCTCGTTCGCCCGCCTCGGCGAGCCGTGAACCGGAGAGGCCGCCGGTGCGCACCCACAGGGTGAGCCCGCCCCGCGGCACCTCGAACTCCCAGTCGGGCAGCTCCCGCCGTACCGCGGTCACCAGCTCGTCCCGGTTCCGCCTGGCCTGGGCACGCCGTGCCTCCACCGCCTGTTCCCAGCCGCCCGTGCCGAGCAGCCAGTTCACGGCCAGCTGTTCCAGCACGGGCGTGCCCAGATCGGCGTACGCGCGCGCGGCGACGAGGCTGCGGATGACGTCGGGGGCCGCGCGCACCCAGCCGATGCGCAGGCCGGCCCAGAAGGCCTTGCTCGCCGAGCCGACCGTGATCACCGTGGACCCGGCCGGGTCGAAGGCGCACACCGGGCGCGGCATCTCCACGTCGGGGTCCAGCCACAGCTCGCTCATCGTCTCGTCGGCGACCAGCACCGTCCCCGCCGAGCGCGCCGCGTCCACCAGCCGGCGCCGCTGGTCCTCGTCGGCGAGCGCGCCGGTCGGGTTGTGGAAGTCGGCGACGACGTACGCGATCCGGGGGGCCGCCTCGCGCAGCACCTGGCGCCAGCGGTCCAGGTCCCAGCCGGTCAGGCCCTCGGCCATGGCGACGGGAACGAGCCTGGCCCCGGCCTCCCGCATCAGCTGGAGGATGTTGGCGTAGGACGGCGACTCGACGGCGATGCGCTCGCCGCGTCCACCGAAGAGATGGCAGATGGCGTCGATGGCCCCCATCGCGCCGGTGGTCACCATGATCTGCTCGGGCATGGTCGCGATGCCCCGCGCGGTGTAGCGGTCCGCGATCATCGAGCGCAGCGCGGGCAGTCCGGCGGGATAGTCGCCGTGGGTGTGCGCGTACGGCGGGAGCTCCTCCAGCGCGCCCCGGACGGCCCGGGTGAGCCAGGGCTCGGGGGCGGGCAGCGCGGCGCAGCCGAGGTCGATCATCGAGCCGAGGGCCTCGGGCGGCAGCGGCTCGAGGCCCCGCGCGGGCACCGGGTTGCCGGCCGGGACCGCGGTCCAGCTGCCCGCGCCGCGCCGTGACTCCAGGAAGCCCTCGGTGCGCAGCGCCTCGTAGGCGGCGGCGACGGTGGTGCGGCTGACGGACAGGGCGAGGGCCAGCTCCCGCTCGGCGGGCAGCCGCGCGGCGACCGGCACGCGTCCTTCGAGCACCAGCACGCGGATGCCGTCGGCGAGCGCCCGGTAGGCGGGCGGACGGCGGGTTCCGCCGCCGGCCGGGCGGTCCTGCTGGGAGCCGAGCAGCCGGGCGAGCTGCGCCGCCCCCACCGCCGAGGTCCACTGCGTCATGAGAATCAGTCCACCTTCCCCGGATTGGCCGTGGATGACGCCACCGACCATGCCACAGAGTGTCATGCGCCGGTCCACTTACACCACAGGGGGCACGTTTTGGCCAGGTACTCGTCCCGGCACGGACATCTCGCGCGACGGCTGTTCCAGCTGTACGCGGGCCTCGCCCTGTACGGCGCGAGCTCGGCGTTGCTCGTGCGGTCGGGGCTCGGCCTCGAACCGTGGAACGTGCTGCACCAGGGCCTGTCCGAGCGGACGGGGCTGTCGATGGGCGTGGTGCTGACCCTCGTGGGCGCGGCGGTGCTGCTGCTGTGGATCCCGCTGCGCCAGCGGCCGGGACCGGGCACCGTCTCCAACGTGCTGGTGATCGGCGCGGCGATGGACGCGGCCCTGGCCGTGGTGCCCGAGGCGCACGCCCTGGCCGTGCGCGTGCCGCTGATGGCGGCGGGCATCGTGCTCAACGGCGCGGCGACCGGGCTGTACATCGCGGCGCGCTTCGGTCCGGGCCCGCGCGACGGACTGATGACGGGGCTGAACCGGCGCACGGGGGTGTCGGTCCGCCTCGTCCGCACGGCCATCGAGATCACCGTGGTCGTCACGGGCTTCCTCCTCGGCGGCACGGTGGGCGTCGGCACCCTGCTGTACGCGGTGGCCATCGGTCCGCTCGCCCAGCTGTTCCTGCGCGCCTTCGCCGTCCCCTCGCCGTCCGGCGGCAGCACGGTCGTCGCCACCGGCCGGCCACGGCGCGCGATACTGCGTCCGTGACCCCGCGGATACGCCACCCCTACCTCGACCACCCCGCCCCGATCGCCTTCGCCCACCGGGGCGGGGCGGCGGACGGCCTGGAGAACACCGTGCGGCAGTTCCGGCGCGCCGTCGAGACGGGCTACCGGTACATCGAGACCGACGTCCACGCCACGTGTGACGGCCGGCTCGTCGCCTTCCACGACGCGACCCTCGACCGGGTGACGGACGGCACGGGCCGGATCGCCGACCTGCCGTGGCGGGACGTGGCGCACGCGCGCGTGGCGGGCGGGGAACCGGTCCCCCTGTTCGAGGAACTCCTGGAGACCTTCCCCGGGGTGCGCTGGAACGTCGACGTGAAGGCCGAACCGGCCCTCCTGCCCTTTCTGGACCTGATCGGACGCACCGGTTCCTGGGGCCGGGTCTGCCTCGGCTCCTTCTCGGAGGCCCGGGTGGTGCGCGCCCAGCGGCTGGCCGGCCCGCGGCTGGCCACCTCCTACGGCACCCGGGGCGTGCTGAACCTGCGGCTGCGGTCCTGGGGACTGCCGGCCGCGGTGCGCCGGTCGGCCGTCGCCGCCCAGGTCCCCGAGCGGCAGGCGGGCGTCCCGGTGGTCGACCGCCGGTTCCTGCGGGCCGCCCACGCGCACGGACTGCGGGTGCACGTGTGGACGGTCAACGAGGCGGAGCGGATGCACCGGCTCCTGGACCTCGGGGTGGATGGCATCATGACCGATCACATCGACACACTGCGCACGGTCATGGAGGACCGCGGCATCTGGGGCTGAGCCCCCGCGCCTCCTCGCCCGGGCGCGTCCACGGGGAGGCGAGGGCACGGGTGGACACCGACACCGCGCGGTCACCGGCGTCGGACGAGGCCGCCGGCCGGCGGCGCGAGCAGCGCGGCTGGTACTTCTACGACTGGGCGTGCTCCGTGTACTCCACGAGCGTGCTCACCGTGTTCCTCGGCCCCTATCTGACCACGGTCGCCGAGTCGGCCGCGGACGCCGACGGGTTCGTCCACCCCCTGGGCGTACCGGTGCGCGCGGGGTCCTTCTTCGCGTACGCGGTCTCCCTGTCGGTGGTCCTGGCCGTGCTGGTGATGCCCCTGGTGGGCGCCGCCGCCGACCGCACCGGCCGCAAGAAGCCGCTGCTCGCGGCCGCCGCCTACACCGGTGCCGCGGCGACGGCGGGCATGTTCTTCCTCGACGGCGAGCGCTACCTGCTCGGCGGTCTGCTGCTGGTCGTCGCGAACGCGGCGCAGTCCGTGGCGATGATGCTCTACAACTCCTACCTGCCGCAGATCGCGCTTCCCGGGGAGCGCGACGCGGTCTCCTCGCGCGGGTGGGCCTTCGGATACGCGGCCGGGTCCCTGGTCCTCGTCGCGAACCTCGTCCTCTACACCGGGCACGACGGCTTCGGCGTCTCCGAGGGCATGGCGGTGCGCATCTGCCTGGCGTCGGCGGGCCTGTGGTGGGGCGCCTTCGCGCTGGTGCCGCTGCGCCGGCTGCGCGACCGCCGTGCTCCCGCCGGGGAGGCCGCCCTGCCGGGCTTCCGGCAGCTGGCGGCGACCGTCCGCGACATGCGCCGGCACCCGCTGACGCTGGCGTTCCTGCTGGCGTACCTCGTCTACAACGACGGCATCCAGACGGTGATCACCCAGGCCTCGGTGTACGGCTCGAAGGAGCTGGGGCTCGGACAGTCGACGCTCATCGCGGCCGTGCTGCTGGTCCAGGTGCTGGCGGTGGCGGGCGCGCTGGCCCTGGGCCGGCTGGCCCGGCGGTACGGCGCGAAGCGCGCGATCCTCGGTTGCCTGGCCGCCTGGACCCTGACCCTGGCCGCCGGGTACTTCCTGCCCGCCGGCGCCCCCGCGTGGTTCTTCGCGCTGGCGGCCGGCATCGGCCTGGTCCTCGGCGGCAGCCAGGCGTTGTCCCGTTCGCTCTTCTCCCACCTCGTCCCGCCCGGCAAGGAGGCCGAGTACTTCTCGGCGTACGAGGTGAGCGACCGCGGGACGAGCTGGCTCGGGCCGCTGCTGTTCGGTCTCACCTACCAGCTGACGGGCAGTTACCGGGACGCGATCATCTCCCTGGTGGGCTTCTTCGTCCTGGGGTTCGTGCTGCTCGCGCGGGTGCCGGTACGGCGGGCGATCACCGCCGCGGGCAACCCGGTCCCCGAGAGGATTTAGCGCTCGGGGCGAAAGGGCTGTAGTGTACGCGTTTGGCCTGCCAGGCGTACCGTTACTGCGCGTCAAAGATGCCGAACGCTGAGTCATATCTCCTTACAGGTGTGACAAACCGGGCGCCGGGGGGTACTGCACTGGTTGACAAGGCCGCGGCTGTGACGGCGACGCATGACCCGGATCGGGGCTCCGGACGGGAATCTTTACCGCCGCCCGGACGTTGACCGGATGACGACGACAGCGACACACCTGTCCTGTGGGCGACAAAGCCCGGGAGGCACGATTCATGAGTGAGCGAGCTCTTCGCGGCACGCGCCTCGTGGTGACCAGCTACGAGACGGACCGCGGCATCGACCTGGCTCCGCGCCAGGCCGTGGAGTACGCATGCGAGAAGGGGCACCGCTTCGAGATGCCCTTCTCGGTCGAGGCGGAGATCCCGCCGGAGTGGGAGTGCAAGGTCTGCGGTGCCCAGGCACTCCTGGTGGACGGCGACGGACCCGAGGAGAAGAAGGCCAAGCCCGCGCGTACGCATTGGGACATGCTGATGGAGCGGCGCACCCGGGAGGAGCTCGAAGAGGTCCTCGAGGAGCGTCTCGCCGTGCTGCGCTCCGGTGCGATGAACATCGCGGTTCACCCCAGGGACAGCCGAAAGTCGGCTTGATCCCGTCGGGACCTGGGCGAAGCCGCACCAGCACAGCGACACAGGACCGCGGGCGCCGTACGTGACGTACGGCGCCCGCGGTCCTGTGCGCGTGGGGGAACCCGCCGGCCTCAGCGGGTGAGCGGCGGGCGCGGCCCCTGCGGGGTGTCCCGCGGAGCGCTTCCGGGCTCGTCCCGGATGACCTCGCCCTGGACGACCTTGCCGTCGGGCCGGTGGATGCGGACCTGCTGGAAGGCGTCCCCGAAGGAGCCCCGCGCGGCCGCCTCGCGGAGCCTGCGGTCGAAGGCGCGCTCGGCGCGACGGCTCACGGCCCTCTGCACCGGCGGCATCAGCAGGAGCAGCCCCACGGCGTCGGAGAGCACACCGGGGATGATCAGCAGCAGGCCCCCCAGCATCGTCAGGCCGTTGCCCTCGCTGTTCGGCCGGGCTTCGGACGACACCCCGCCCTGCTGCTGCCGCAGCGTCCCGGTCAGGTTCTCGAAGGCCCGGCGGCCGGCCCGCTTGATGACGGCCGAGCCGAGGAGGAGGCCGGCCGCCAGGACGAGGAAGACCACCAGCCCGCTCGCCGCCCCGGCGACCATGGTGAGCAGCCAGATCTCCAGCACCAGCCACGCGGCGGCGCCCAGCGGCAGGAAGGTGCGCAGCCGGGAGCGCCGGGTCCGGGCGGGGTACGGGGTCTGAGCGCCAGTCGTCATGCCCCCAGTGTGCCCGGGCCGGGCTCAGCGCGGGATAAGCGGGAGGGACGGGCAGCCGTACCTACCGCTCGGACCGCTCGGCGTCCGGCTCGGACCGCTGCTTGTCGTCGCCGCGCCCGAGGACCTTGCCGACCCTCTCCCCCACGCCCCACGCCGTGACCCGCCACAGCGCCTCGACGAGGATGTCGCGGCTCATCTTGGAGTCGCCGAGTTCGCGCTCCACGAAGGTGATCGGCACTTCCACGACGTGGTAGCCGGCCTTCACCGCGCGGCGGGCCAGGTCGACCTGGAAGCAGTACCCCTGGGAGGCCACCTCCTCGAGACCGAGGCCCTCGAGGGTCTCGCGGCGGAAGGCGCGGAAGCCACCGGTGATGTCGCGCAGCGGCAGATCGAGCGCCACGCGCGAGTAGAGGCTGCCCCCTCGCGAGATGAACTCGCGGGACTTCGGCCAGTTCACCACCCGGCCGCCCGGCACCCAGCGCGAACCGAGCACCAGGTCGGCGCCCTTGAGCGCGGTCAGCAGACGGGGGAGTTCCTCGGGCTGGTGGGAACCGTCGGCGTCCATCTCGACCAGTACGCCGTAGCCGTGCTCCATGCCCCAGCGGAAGCCGGCGAGATAGGCCGCGCCCAGGCCCTCCTTGCCCCTGCGGTGCAGCACCTGGACGTGGTCGTCCCCGGCGGCCAGTTCGTCGGCGAGCTTGCCCGTGCCGTCGGGGCTGTTGTCGTCGGCCACCAGGACGTGCGCCTCGGGAACGGCCTTCCGCACCCGGGCGACGATCGCCTTGACGTTCTCCGCCTCGTTGTAGGTCGGGATGATCACCAGAGCCGTGCCGAGCGGGCCGAAGTTCCTCCCCTGGGATCCTGCCGTGAGGGTCCCGTCGCCGTCGTTCACTGCTGCCCCTTCATGTCCTGTGCGCAGGGTCCCACCATAGTGGTCACGGCCTGTGCCGACGTGACGGGACGTTCCTGTGGTGGTGTCGTTCGCCGAGGATCGGGTAGGAATGCGCTTTTCGGGCGCGCGAGGGGGCGGCGGACGGTGCCCGGGCCCCTTCGGGCCGGCTCGGGACCCACCGGCTGCGGATCGGCCTGAAGCCGTTGTCCACGGGGGCCCGGGCCCCGGCCCGGGGTCGCACTTCCCCGGCCGGCCGGCACGGCCCCTCGGTGCCGCGCCGCCGCTGGGCCCGCTCCCGGCGGCGGTGCCCCGGTGCGGCACGTCGCCCCTGACCCGGCGGCGCCGACACGAGCGGCCGGACGCTCTCCGGCCGGGTGTCCGGTGGTGGACCCGGCCGCACCCACCGGACTCCCTCAGCCGCCCGTCAACCGTCGTCCGACCTGCGCGGTGCGGTTCGGCCACCCGGTCGGCGACGAGGACGCGCAGGTCGCGGGAGGCCGGGGCGACACATGATCGTCACCGTGCGGCCGCCCGGATCACTCGCCCGGTCGCACGAACACCGTGCGCCCGCCGACCACGGTCCGCAGACAGACGGGCAGGTCACGGCCGGGGGCGAGGTCGGGCAGGCCGGGGGTGCCGGAGCGGGGGTCGGTGGACCAGCGCGCCACCCGGTCGTCGGGCGCCTGGACGACGAGTTCACCGGTGCGCCAGAGGGCGTAGTCGGCGGGTGCGCCGGGCACCAGGACGCCCGCGTCGTCGCGTCCGACCGCCCGCCAGCCGCCGCGCGTGTGCGCGGTGAACGCGGCGCGCACCGAGACGCGGTGCTCGGGCGTGTGGTGGAAGGCGGCGGCCCGGACCGTGCCCCAGGGGTCGAGGGGGGTGACCGGGCTGTCGGAGCCGAAGGCGAGCGGGACACCGGCCCGCAGCAGCGCCGCGAAGGGGTTCAGGGAGCGGGCCCGCTCCGCTCCCAGACGCCGGGCGTACATGCCGTCCTCGCCGCCCCACAGGGCGTCGAAGGCGGGCTGGACGGAGGCGGTCAGGCCGAGTTCGGCGAAGGCGGCGATCGTCCCGGGGGTGAGCATCTCGGCGTGCTCGACGCGGTGCCGGGCGGCGCGGACGCGGGCGAGGCCGACCTTCTCGGCGGCCGCGCGCACGCCGTCGACGACGGTGCTCACGGCGGCGTCGCCGATGGCGTGGAAGCCCGCCTGGAGGCCCGCCTCGGTGCAGGCGACGACATGGGCGGCGACGGCCGCCGCGTCCAGGTGGGCGGTGCCGGTGTGGCCGGCGTCGGCGTACGGCTCGTGCAGGCACGCGGTGTGCGAACCGAGGGCGCCGTCGGCGAACAGGTCCCCCGCGGCGCCGATCGCGCCCAGTTCCCTCGCCTTGGCGACGTCCTGCTCGGCCCAGTAGCCGACGACGCGCGGGCCGCTCCCCTCGGCGGCGAGCCGCAGCAGTCCGGTGAAGTCGTCCTCGGAGGAGATCTCCGGACCGCCGCACTCGTGGACCGTGCCGATGCCGAGGGAGGCGGCGTGGGCGAGGGCGGCCCGCTGGGCCTCGGCGCGCTGGGCCGGCGCGACGGCGGCCAGGGCGGCGGCGCGCACCGCGTGGTGGGCGTCCCCGGTGAGCGGGCCGTCCGCGCGGGTGACCACCTCCGGGACCAGGTCGAGGAGCGCGGTGGTGACGACGGCGGAGTGGACGTCGATCCGGCTGAGGTAGAGGGGACGGCCACCGGTGACCTCGTCGAGTTCGGCGCGGGTCGGCGGACGGCCGCCGGGCCAGCGGGCGGCGTCCCAGCCGTGCCCGAGGAGGACCCGGTCGTCCGGCCGGGTGGCGGCGAACTCCCGCACGCGGGCCAGCGCGGCCTCGAGCGAGGGGGCGGTGGACAGGTCGAGGCCGGTGAGGGCGAGGCCGGTGGCCGTGGTGTGCACGTGCGCGTCCGTGAACGCCGGGGTGACCAGGGCCCCGTCGAGGTCGACCACCTCGTCGACCCCGTCCGCGAAGGCGTCGGCGGCGCCTTCGGAGCCGACCCAGGCGATCTGACCGTGCTCGACGACCATCGCGGTCGCGAAGGGGTCGGCGGGGCTGTGGACCTCTCCGCGGCGAAGCAGGACGGTGCGGGGCGGGACGGTGCGTTCGCTCATGCCCCACAGTCTCCCGCGTCGCGCGGGCCGCTCCGCACACGGGGGCCGTCCCGCACGTCCCCCTCCCACCGGGGTTCCGCCCCCGGACCCCCGCTCCCCGGACGCCGGAGGGCCGGCCCGGCGGGAACGGCCGCGGCCTTCAGATACGCGGCGGGCGGGCTTCGTACGGCGTGGAGAGGACCACCGTCGTGCGGGTGGAGACGCCCGCCAACGAGCGTACGCGGGCGAGGAGTTCCTCCAGTTCGTGCGGCGTGGACACGCGCACCTTGAGGATGTAGTTCTCGTCGCCCGCGACGCTGTGGCAGGCCTCGATCTCGGGGACGTCGGCGAGGCGGTCCGCGATGTCGTCGGGGGCGCTGGGGTCGAAGGGTTTGACCGAGATGAAGGCGGTCATGGGCAGCCCGACGGCCTCCGGATCGACGACCGCGGCATAACCGCGGATGACGCCGCGCTGTTCCAGCCGGCGCACCCGCTGGTGCACGGCCGACGTGGACAGGCCCGTGGCCTTGCCCAGGTCGGTGTAGCTCATCCGCCCGTCCTTGACGAGCAGCTGCACGATCTGTCGGTCCAGCTCCTCCATGGCGCAAGAACCTACAGGGCGCTTGATCTCCACGGGTACCCGAGCCGTTCCGCTCACGCCCGGTTCGTGACGTACCGGGGCCGCCGCGCGCGGTCCGGGGGGACAAAGTCCGCGCACGGGACATCCGCACATGGCATGTGACGGACGCCACACCCTTCGGGCGGTCTCCGTGATGTTCCCGTGATTACCCCGTGGGGGGGACGGGAAGTGCTTGTTGTGGTCGAGGCCGCAGTGCCTTCACGGCCCAGCCCGAGGGGGAGAACCCAATGCAGAGTCTTAAGCGCCTTGGTCGTACCACGTCCAAGCGGCAGCAGCCGGTCGTCGAGCCCGATCCGGAGTACGTCGAACCCGACGTCCCGGACGAGGAATCCGACGCCTACGACACCTTCGAGATGTACCGGGTCGTCTGCCCGGACTGCGCGCAGCCCATCGCCCTGCTCGCGGACGAGGACGTCCTGCCGGAGCACGCGCTGTGCGCCTCGCCGTGGAACCCCTTCGGGCTCACGGTCTGCGCCGGCACCGGCCGCCGCGCCTCCGAGGCACGGCCGGCGGACGCCTCCTTCGCGCCCCAGGAGCAGGACACCGCCCTGCTGTTGACGCTTCCGCAGGGACTCGACTGGCGCACCCAGCCCTTCTCGCACGTCGGCGGCCCGGGCTCGCGTCCGATCCGGGTCCCGGTCATGCGGCGGCACGCCGCCTGAGCGCCCTCCGGTACGGGGGACGGCGCGGCCCGCCGTCCCCCGTACGCGCGGGACGGCCGCGAACGCACGTCCTGTTCCGGGGGTCGGTGACCCGTCCGGCCGCTCCCGCGTTGCCCGGGTGTGACGACCTCCACGTACTCGACGACCGGGCGTCCACGCCCCGCCGTGCCGCCGCCCGCGGAGGCGGTCGTACCCGCGCCGCCCCGGCTCCCGGATCCGCCGATCTACCGTGACCTGATGCGGACCTGGGCCGACCGGGGTCGCACGCTGCCCGGCCGGCAGGACCCGGAGTGGACCCGGCTCACCGCCCCCTGGCGGGGGCTCGACCGGTTCAGCGGGTCTCCGGCCCCGCGAGGTGGCGGGCGATGACCATGCGCTGGATCTGGTTGGTGCCCTCGACGATCTGCAGGACCTTGGCCTCGCGCATGTGGCGCTCGGCGGGGAAGTCCGCGGTGTAGCCGTAGCCGCCGAGGAGCTGGACGGCGTCGGTGGTGACCCGCATCGCCGTGTCGGTGCAGTGCAGCTTGGCCATGGCCGCCTGCTTGGCGAACGGCCGCCCCGCGTCGCGCAGCCGGGCCGCCGCCAGGTAGAGCGCGCGCCCCGCCTCGATCTGCGTGGCCATGTCGGCGAGCATGAAGCGCAGCCCCTGGAAGTCCGCGATCGGCCTGCCGAACTGCCGCCGCTCGGCGGCGTAGCCGAGCGCCTCGTCGAGCGCGGCCTGGGCCAGGCCGATCGCGCAGGCGGCGATGCCGAGCCTGCCGCCGTCCAGCGCCGACAGGGCGATCGCGAAGCCCTGCCCCTCCTCCCCCACCCGCCGCGCGTCGGGGACCCGGACACCGTCGAAGTGGACCTGGGCGGTCGGCGAGCCCTTCATGCCCATCTTCTTCTCCGGTGCGGCGGCGCTCAGGCCCTCGGCGTCACCGGGCACCAGGAACGCGGTGATGCCGCGCGGGCCCTCCTCCCCGGTGCGGGCCATGACGGTGTAGAAGTCGGCGATGCCGCCGTGCGTGATCCACGCCTTGGTGCCGGTGATCACCCAGTCGTCGCCGTCACGCACCGCCCTGGTGCGCAGGGAGGCCGCGTCGGAGCCCGAGGCCGGCTCGGAGAGGCAGTAGGCGCCGAGCAGGCCGCCGCCGAGCATCGCCGGCAGGTGTTCGGTCCGCTGCTCCTTGGCGCCGTGGGCGGCGAGCGCGTAGCAGGCCAGGGTGTGCACGCTGACGCCGAGGCCGACGGTGAGGCGGGCCGCGGCGAGCTCCTCGAGCACCTGGAGGTAGACCTCGTACGGCTGGTCGCCGCCGCCGTACGCGGAGTCGTAGGGCAGGCCGAGCAGGCCGGACCCGGAGAGCAGGGTGAACAGCTCGCGGGGGAAGCGTCCCGCGTCCTCCTCCTCGGCCGCCCTGGGGGCGACCTCGCGCTGGGCGATGTCGCGGACGAGCGAGATCAGGTCCCGGGCCTCGTCCGTGGGCAGTTGCCGGTCCACCGGCTGCGGGGCGCGGTCGGGCATGGCGACGCTCTCCTCCCTGTTCGGGCACATCGGCGTGCGCCTTGGGTGGGGGCGGCTCCGCCGGGTCGTATCGGTGCCTGGCCGATGCTCGCACTCCCGGGTCTCGGAAGCTGCTGACCAGCGGCTGTGCGCTGCGAGTATGCCCGATCGGCCGCAGCAAGTCACTCGTTAACGAGCGCTTACTTCAAGAAATCCTCCCGCCCGCTCCCCGGCCCGCGCCCTTGACCAACCGGTCCAGTCCTTCCGGCTTTTCGTCCCGCGCCGGCGCTGCGCGCCGGGTCCGTCGACGGCGGCCCGGCCACCGCGGAGCCCGGGGCCCGGACGGCACGCCCTTCCGGGAACCGGGCGGTGGCACCGCGGACGGGGAGCCGGTCGAGGTGATCCGGCGGCCCCACGGGCGTGCGGGGCGCGAGGGGTCCACCTGGGGGCCCGCCCGCCACCGGGGCCGCCTCAGACGTCGCGGCGGGCGGGCGCCGGGGCGGGGTGGGCGGGGTCCAGCTCCTCGATGGCGCGCATGGCCCCGCCGAGCGTCTTCACCAGCAGCTCGCTCATGGTCTCGCGGGACAGTTCACCGCGGTCGATCCAGGCGAGCACGGCCCCCTCCACGCTGCACACCCAGGCCAGCAGTCCCATCCGCGCCACCGGCGCGATGTCCGTACGGCCGTAGGCGCCCTCGGCGACGGTCGCGACGATGGCCTCGCGCACCCCGTCCCGGATCGCGTGCACCTCGGTGTCGAAGCCGACGCCGCCGCTCACGATCGCCCGGTAGGCGGCCTGGTTGTGCTCGGCGTACCGCAGGTAGCTGTCGATGGTGCGGTGCACCCGCTCCACCGCCGGCAGTCCGGCCCCGCTCTCGGCGAAGGCGACCAGGCCGGCCACCGAGTCCTCGATGATCGCCAGGTAGTAGCCGCGCTTGGAGTGGAAGTAGTAGTAGATCAGCCCTTTGGCGACCTGCGCCTGACGTGCGATGTCGTCCATCGAGAGCGCGTCGTACGACCTGTCCGCGAACAACCTCCGCCCGATGGCGATGAGTTCGGCGCGGCGCGCGGAGGAACGCTCGGTACCGCGCGTCGCGGGGCGTACGGCGGGCTGCCGGCTGATGTTCAATTTCGACCCAGGTCTTCCTGCGGGCGGTGGGACATCCGCCGCAGTATGCCAGGTCGTCCGGCGGGCGCGGACCGGCAGCCCCGTGTCCTCGGGCTACAGCAGTCCCAGCTGGGTCACGAACATCGCGAGGACCACGACGAGGGTCCATCCCAGGGCGTGTTCGAGGATCTTCGGGCCGTCCTCCCGGGGGCCTCCGGTGCGGGCGCGGGTGACGGTGGCTGCGTTCGCGGTCATGGCTTCTCGCTGGTCTCTGTGGTGCGGTGGACTCCCCCTGCGACTGACGTCCACCTTGCCACCGGAAGCGGCTTTCGCGGCCGAGACGTTGGTCACAGGCGTCCGGCGGGCCCGGTCGGCCGGGACCCGCCGGGCGGAACGGCTAGCGCACGCCCACCGCCGCAAGCGCCGTGCGCCGGCGCGGGCCCGGACGCGCCGGGAAGTACAGGTAGCAGACCCCGCCGGTGCCGGACACCACCTTGCCGGAGGCGTTGTACCGCTTGGTCCGCAGCCAGATGTTCTCCCACTCGCGCCGCTCGTAGACGCGGCGCGCGGCCTCGTTGTCGTCCGAGGCGGGGTCGTTGGCGATCACGTCGCCGTCGGCGGTGAAGCCGATCACCGTCATCAGGTGCCCGGAGGTGCCGTACCCCGCGCCGGTCAGCTCCTCCTTCAGGAACGACTGGGACGTGATGACCGGGATACCCGCGGCGATCAGCGTCTCCAGATCGGTGAGGGAGCCCAGCCGGGTGACCACGCCCTGGAGGCCCTCGAAGGTGGCCGCGTAGGCGGCGTTGAAGGGCCAGTTGCCGCACCCTTCGTACTGGTGGTCGTACGTGTACCGGGCCGCGTGGCAGATCTGCGGGTCGGCGTAGGACGGGTCGACCCAGGACAGCTGCTCCTCGGTGAGCCGGCCGCCCCAGTACTCGATGACCATCTGCGAGGAGGTGGGGCTGCACCAGGCCTCGCCGCCGTTGTCGTACTCCGGGTACTGCCCCTTGTGGACCTCCTGCGAGTAGCGCGGGACGGCCAGTTCCCCGGCGAAGCCGGGCTCCGAGGCCGGGACGGTGAACCGGTCGGGGACGTCGGAGCCCATCGCGCCGGTCCGCCACACGGTCGGGGTGAGGCGGGTGCCGGGGCGGCGGTGGAGGGTCAGGCGCAGCCGGTACGAGGACAGGCGCAGGCCCGAGGCCGCGTCGTCGACGGCGAGGGTGTCCGTCCAGACACTGCTCCTGCCGTCGCCCTGGCCGTCCACCGAGGCGCGCCGGATGTCCTGGTCGCCGGCGGCCCAGCGGCCCATGACGTACCAGGGGGTGGCCGTGCCGTCGGAGTAGGTGCCCTTCAGCTCGATCTGGAGCCAGGTGCCTTCGGGGGTGTGCGCGTTCCAGGAGGCGATGACCTCCGTCGCCGGAACCCCGAGGCGGTGCACGGGCGAGGTCCAGGTCGCGTACTCCCAGGCGGCCGTACGGCCGGTGTGCGGGTCGGTGTGGTCCGTGGTGCCGGCGGGCCTCGCGATCACCAGCCCGGGGCGGACACCGGCGACGGCGCGGGTCCCGTCGGCGGTGCCGGCGCACCAGTCGGCGTACGAGGTCCAGGCCCGGTTGTCCACCGGGCGGGCGGCGGTCCGGCCGGCGGTCGCGGTGGCGCCCGCGGTCAGGGTGCCGGCGGACGCCGGGCCGGCGCTCCCGGCGACGGCGGCGGCGACCGCCGCGGCCAGGAGGGACCTTCGGGAGGGCGGTACGGCTCTGCTCATGGGTGGAGGACCCCCGGGTGTCGGAGTCGGGACAGGACCAGTGCACGGCCGGCCGGGCGGTGTCCGTCCGCCGGATGGAGCGGGTGTGCGCCCACTATGGCCGCAGCCGGCCGGTCCTGCCAGCACCCCGGCCGTGCCGCGTCCCGCCGGCGCGGTCCCGCCCCGGGACGGGGCCCTCGGCGGTGCTGTCCGGCCGGGGGCCTAGAGTGCTCCGTCGACGTACTCCTCCTCCCCCGGGAACAGCCATCCACGACCTCGCGTCCCGTGTCCGCCGGCTCGGCCCCTCGTGCGGCCCGGTCCGGCTCGTCGGCGTCGACGGGCACGCCGGTTCCGGGAAGTCGACGTTCGCCGTGCGGCTGGCGGGGCTGCTGGACGGCGCTCCGGTGCTGCGGCTCGACGACATCGCCAGCCACGCCGAACCGTTCGACTGGACCGGACGGCTGCTGAGCCAGGTGATCGAACCGCTCGGCCGTGGCGAGACCGCCCGCTACTCCCCTTACGACTGGCGGGCCCGCCGCTTCGGACCGCCCCGCCCGCTGCCGCCCGCCCCCGTGGTCGTGGTGGAGGGCGTCGGCGCGGGACGGCGGGCACTGCGCCCGCATCTGGCGCTGCTGCTGTGGATGGACCTCCCCCGGGAGGAGTCCTGGACGCGGGGACGGGCCCGCGACGGGGCGGAACAACGGGAGTTCTGGGACGGCTGGGTCCGCGCGGAGCGCGAGCACTTCGCCGACGACCCCTCACGGCCCTTCGCGGACCTTCTGGTACGTCAGTGCCCCACGGGGTACGAGCTGCTCCCCGGGCCCGCCGGAACGGGCGAACCACCCCCTCCGCTCACGCACGGTGACGGGCCGCCCGTGATGTGGTGAACGTGTGAAGAGCGGTCCCGGACAAGTTGCCCGAGCGCCTCAACTCGGCTTGACCGGGGGCCCGTACAGGTCTTACGTTCTCAATGTGCGGACCTTCGGAGCCGCCCGCAGACACGAAGCCCCCGGTTGTTCCCCCGTGACCGGGGGCTTCGTTCTGCCCTTTTCGCGCCTTCCGGGCGCCCAGTGGCATATGACGATCACCCTGAGTCATCATTTGCGGTCCGCCTCCCCCTTCCCACCTCGCCCTTCGTCGCGCACGGCACCCTGCGGACCCGGCGCCGCCGCGGGTACGATGCCTCCGGTGCGACGACCTACGGACGCTGCTTCACGCACCTTGCAACTCCGGTCCGCTACACAGCGGTTGGACCAACGGAAGCCGACGGGCGAGAGCCCGCCGGCACACCGACGGGGGCACGGCCTGTGGGGGACGTGATGGACTTCGGCACGCAGGGCGCGCAGGCCCCGGCCGACCTCGCCTGGCTGCGAGGCGTGGACGCCTACACGATGGGCGCCTATCCGCAGGCGGAGGAGGAGTTCCGGACCGCGGTGCGCCTCGACCCGGGGATGGCCGACGGCTGGCTGGGGCTGCACGCGCTGCGCGTCGACACGACGGCCGCGCTGCTCAGGATGTTCCGGCACCGGCAGCGCTTCGGCGAACAGCGCGCCCGGCACCGCCGCACCCTCAACTCCTGGTACTGGCTGGGCTGGTGGGTGCAGCCGGTGCTGGAGAGCCCCCGCGATCTGCTGCTGGCGCACGCCTCCCACTGGCTGGACGGCCGGCACGTCCCCGAGCTGGACCGGGCGCTCGCCGGACTGCCCCCGGTGGACACCGATCCGCAGGTCCGCTTCCTGCACGCCTGCCGCGCCTATCTCGTCAAGGACTGGGAGCAGCTGGTGCGGTACACGGACTCCCTCGTCGAGGACCCGGTGCTCGGCATCGAGGCCGGCCTGTTCGGCGGCATGGCACGGGTGCGCCTGGAGATGTACGGACAGGCGGAACCGCTGCTGTCGGCGGCCCTGATGCGGTGCCGCAGCGAACAGCCGCAGCGCAAGGAGCTGCGCTACTGGCTGGCCCGCGCCCACGAGGGGACCGGCCGCACCGCCGCGGCGCTCCCCCTGTACCGGGCCGTGCACCGGGTCGATCCGGCCTTCATGGACACCTCCGCCCGGCTCGCCGCGATCGCCGAGGGCGACGGGTACGACGACTCCGCCGATCTCGCCGCGATCACGCTCACCGGCGCCGGGCAGGACGTGATGGACGGCCCCGACACGCTCGATCCGTTCTTCGGCCCCGAGGGGCGCGACCTGCGGCTGTCCGAGCCCGCGCCGGGTCCCCCGCCCCCGGCCGCCGCTCCGGGCGTGCGCGAGCGGGCGGGCGCCGGGGGGTCACCGCCGCTGCCCTCCGGGCCCACGGACCCCGCGCTGCTGGAGGAGGCGCTCGCCGAACTGGAGCGCATGGTGGGCCTGGAGCCGGTGAAACGGCAGGTCAAGGCCTTGTCCGCGCAGCTGAACATGGCACGGCTGCGGGCCGGGCAGGGGCTGCCGGTGCAGCCGCCGAAGCGTCACTTCGTCTTCTCCGGTCCCTCCGGGACGGGGAAGACGACGGTGGCCCGCATCCTGGGCCGCGTGTTCTACGCCCTCGGACTGCTCGGCGGCGACCACCTGGTGGAGGCCCAGCGGGCGGACCTGGTCGGTGAGTATCTGGGGCAGACCGCGGTGAAGGCCAACGAGCTGATCGACTCCGCGCTCGGCGGGGTGCTGTTCGTGGACGAGGCGTACGCGCTCTCCAACTCCGGGTACGGCAAGGGGGACGCCTACGGGGACGAGGCGCTGCAGGTGCTGCTGAAGCGGGCGGAGGACAACCGGGATCATCTGGTGGTGATCCTCGCCGGGTATCCGGAGGGGATGGACCGGCTGCTGGCCGCGAACCCCGGGCTGTCGTCGCGGTTCACCACGCGCGTGGACTTCCCCTCGTACCGGCCGCTGGAGCTGACCGCGATCGGTGAGGTGCTGGCCGCGGAGAACGGGGACGTGTGGGACGAGGAGGCCCTGGACGAACTACGGTCGATCGCCGGGCACGTGGTCGATCAGGGCTGGATCGACGAGCTGGGGAACGGACGGTTCCTGCGGACGCTGTACGAGAAGAGCTGCGCGTACCGGGATCTGCGGTTGTCCGTGTATCCGGGGGCGTTGACCCGGGACGATCTGGCCACGTTGCGGTTGCCGGATCTGATGCAGGCGTACGGGGAGGTGCTGTCGGGGAGGGGGCCGGCGGACCCACCGGGGCTGTGAGGCCCCGGTGGGCGGGCCGACGGGGGTGTTCGCCCGCCCACCGCGGAGGCACCTCCCCCACTCCCGGCTCCTCTCGAGCGGGGGAGGCACGACGTCCCGCGGCTGCGGCGGCTACGTCGCCAGTGCCTCCTCCGGGGTTCCGCTCGCCCGCTGGGGGGTGACCGTCACCTCTCGGTGAGCCGGGTCCCGTACCTCCCCGACCAGGAGTTCCAGGACGTCCTCCAGGGCCACCAGACCCAGGACCCCGCCGGTGGGGCCGGAGACCTGGGCCAGGTGGGTCGCGGCGCGGCGCATCACCGTGAGGGCGTCGTCCAGGGGGAGTTCGGGGCGGAGGGTCGTCATCGGACGCCACAGGTGCTGTGGGACGGCACGGTCGGAGTCCTCCAGGTCCAGTACGTCCTTGACATGCAGGTACCCCATGAAGGCGCCGTTGTCCGCGGCCACCGGGAAGCGGGAGTAGCCGGTGCGGGCGGTGAGCTCCACGACCTGGCCCGGGGTCACCGCGGGAGTGACGGTCACCAGCGACTCGCGGTCCAGCAGGACGTCCGTCACCGGGCGGGAGCCCAGCTCCAGCGCGTCCTCCAGGCGCTCGGCCTCCTCGGGGTCGAGGAGGCCCGCCTGGCCGGAGTCCTCCACCAGCCGGTTGAGCTGTTCGCTGGTGAAGACCGCCTCGACCTCGTCCTTCGGTTCGACGCGGAAGAGCCGCAGGACGGCCTGGGCGCAGGCGCCGAGCGCGAAGGTGACCGGCTTGCACAGACGGGCGAACCAGACCAGTCCGGGGCTCAGCCACAGCGCGGCCTTCTCGGGGGCCGCCATCGCCAGGTTCTTCGGGACCATCTCGCCGATGACGAGGTGGGAGAAGACCACCGCGGCGAGCGCGATGACGTAGCCGAGCGGGTGGATCATGCCGTGCGGCAGGTGGATCCACTCGAAGACCGGCTCCAGCAGGTGGGCGACGGTCGGTTCGGCGACCGCGCCCAGCGTCAGGGAGCAGACGGTGATGCCGAACTGGGCGGCCGCCATCATCTGCGGCAGGTGCTCCAGGCCGTACAGCACCCGGCGGGCGCGGGCCGTGCCGAGCGGTTCGATCTGGCTGCGGCGGACCGAGACCAGGGCGAACTCGGCGCCGACGAAGAAGCCGTTGGCGAGCACGAGCAGCGCGGCGAAGAGGAGGTGCAGCACGCTCATCCGGCCACCTCCACCAGGGGCAGCGGGGCCGTCCTGACCAGGCGGACGCGTTCGGCGCGGTAGTGGCCGACCCGGCGCACCGACAGCCGCCAGCCGGGCAGTTCCGCGTGGTCGCCGACGACCGGGATCCGGCCGAGCAGATCGGCGACCAGGCCGGCCACCGTCTCGTACGGCCCCTCGGGCACCTCCAGGCCCATCCGCAGCAGGATGTCGACCCGGGCTCCGCCGTCGACGTCCCAGGCGGGGTTGCCGTCCTCGGGCGGGGCGGGGGCGAGTTCGGGGACGTCCTGTCCGTCGTGCTCGTCGCGCACCTCGCCGACGATCTCCTCGACGATGTCCTCCAGCGTGACGACGCCGGCCGTGCCGCCGTACTCGTCGACGACGACCGCGATGGGCTGCTCGCTGCGCAGCCGGGTGAGCAACGGCCGTACGGGCAGGGTCTCGGGGACGAGCAGCGCCGGGCGGGCGATGCGGCCCACGGGGGTGCGCAGCCGGTCGCGCCCCGGCACCGCGAGGGCGTCCTTGAGGTGCACCATGCCGACGATCTCGTCGATCCGCTCCCGGTAGACGGGGAAGCGGGACAGGCCGGTGGCCCGGGTCAGGTTGACCACGTCCTCGGCGGTCGCCGAGGACTGCAGGGCGCTGACCTTCACGCGCGGGGTCATGACGTGCTGCGCGGTCAGTTCGCCGAGGGACAGGGTGCGGACGAAGAGGTCCGCCGTGTCCTGTTCCAGGGCGCCGGCCCGGGCGGAGTGCCGGGCCAGGGAGACGAGCTCGCCGGGGGTGCGGGCGGAGGCCAGCTCCTCGGCGGGCTCGATGCCCAGGGCCCGCACCAGACGGTTGGCCACGGCGTTCAGCCCGGCGATGACCGGGCGGAAGAGCCGGGCGAACGCGTGCTGCGGGCCGGCCACGAAGCGGGCGACCTGCAGGGGGCGGGAGACCGCCCAGTTCTTCGGCACGAGTTCGCCGATCACCATCTGCACCGCGGAGGCCAGCAGCATGCCGACGACGACGCAGACGCCGGGGACCGCGCCCTCGGGGACGCCGAGGCCGGTGAAGGGGCCGTGCAGCAGTCCGGCGAGCGCCGGCTGCGCCAGCATGCCGACGACGAGGGAGGTGATGGTGATGCCGAGCTGGGTGCCGGAGAGCTGGAAGGAGAGCTCCCTGAGCGACTCGACGACCCGGCGGGCACGCCGGTCGCCGCCCGCGGCGGCCCGTTCGGCGTCCGGTCGCTCGACGGTGACCAGGCCGAACTCGGCGGCCACGAAGAATCCGTTGGCCAGGATCAGCAGGAAAGCGGCTGCGAGGAGCAGCAGGGGGGTGGTCATGATGCCGCCGCCTCCGCATGCGCGCGGACCTCGGGATGCGGGTCCGCGCTATGTCGGCAGGGGGCGGCGCAGGTACTGCAGGACGATCCGTCCATCGCCGGAGAGGGTCACTCCTCGGGTAGCTGGGGCCCCTGGGCACCGGGCGGGGCGGCAGGGGCGGAGGCGCCGTCGTCGCGCCTCCGCCCACCAGATTAATCAAGACACGGGCGACTGCGGCAGGTGGACGTCCCCGACGCTTTCCGGAGGCGTACCCCGAGCCGTCCCGGAGGGGCGGCCCCGGGTCAGCTCCGGGGCGCCCCGGGCCCGGCCGTGGAGCGGGCCTCGGCGAGCGCCCGCAGGGCGCGTGCGTCGGCGACGGCCCGTTGTCTGGCGATGCCCGGCTGGATGCCGAGCACGGGCATGCTGGTGCCGTCGCTGAGGTCGAGGAAGACCCAGGGATCACCGGGACGGAGGTTCACCCGAAGGATCTCCGCCCACTCCAGGCGGCGCCGGCTCACGATGTTGACGACGGTGACGCCCGTCTCGTCGGCGACGACCTTCGGCCGGGCCAGCAGGAACAGCACGCCGGCCAGCAGCGCGGCGGTGAACACGAAGCTGAGCCGCTCCCCGGGGCCGAGCCGGTCCAGCAGCAGCCCGATCAGGGCGACGACCACGAAGAGCGCGGTGCCGGAGGCGAGCAGCACCGCGCGGGTGCGGCCCGGACGGAAGGTGACGGGCAGGGCGGGCGGCCGGCCCGCGGTCGCGTCGGACATGGCGGTGCTCCGGACCCGGTCAGAGGCGGCAGGCGTGGATGGCCGTGGTGAGGATGGCGCGGGCGCCGATGTCGTACAGATCGTCCATGATCCGCTGTGCCTCCTTGGACGGGACCATCGCGCGGACGGCGACCCAGCCCTCGTTGTGCAGCGGGGACACGGTGGGGGACTCCAGGCCCGGGGTGAGGGCCACGGCCTTCTCGAGCTGTTCGACGCGGCAGTCGTAGTCCATCATCACGTACGTCCGGGCGACCAGGACGCCCTGCAGGCGGCGCAGGAACTGCCGCACCTTGGGCTCCTCGCCGTCCGCGCCGGTGGTGGGGGTCCCCCCGGGCGAGTGTGTTCGAGCCCGGGGGAGGATGACGACGGCCTCGGACTTCATGATCGGTTCGCCGGCGATCTCCAGACCGGCGTTGCGCAGCGAGGTGCCCGTCTCGACGACGTCGGCGATGACCTGGGCGACACCGAGCTGGACGGCGGTCTCGACGGCGCCGTCGAGGTGGACGACGGAGGCGTCGATGCCGTGGTCGGCGAGGTGCCCCGCGACGATGCCCTCGTACGAGGTGGCGATCGTCTTGCCCGCCAGGTCCGCCAGGCCGCCGATGGTGCCCGGCCTGGCGGCGTAGTGGAAGGTGGAGCGGGCGAATCCGAGGGGGAGGATCTCCTCGGCGTCGGCCCCGGAGTCGACCAGCAGGTCGCGGCCGGTGATGCCGATGTCGAGCTGTCCGGAGGCGACGTAGATGGCGATGTCGCGCGGACGGAGGTAGAAGAACTCGACCTCGTTCGTCGGGTCGACGGTCCGCAGTTCCTTGGACTCGCGGCGCTGCCGGTAGCCGGCCTCATGCAGCATCTCCGCCGCAGGGCCGGACAGGGAACCCTTGTTGGGGACGGCGATGCGCAGCATGAGGTCGGCTTCCTTCGTGTGGAGGGGTGTGACGCGGACGTGGGGTTTACAGGTGGGCGTAGACGTCGTCGAGGGAGATGCCGCGGGCGACCATCATCACCTGGACGTGGTAGAGCAGCTGCGAGATCTCCTCGGCGGCCGCCTCCTTGCCCTCGTACTCGGCGGCCATCCAGACCTCGGCCGCCTCCTCGACGACCTTCTTGCCGATGGCATGGACGCCCTTGTCGACCAGCTCGGCGGTGCGGGAGGTGGCGGGATCGCCGTGGGCGGCCTTGTGCTGGAGCTCGGTGAAGAGCTCCTCGAACGTCTTCTTGGACATGGTGGTCCTTACCCTACGCGGTGACGGGGACTGCTCACCGCCAGGGTTCGGATACCGAACGCAAGCAGGCGGCGGTGGCCACGGCCGCGGTGACCGCCTCGTGGCCCTTGTCCTCGCTGGAACCGGGCAGTCCGGCGCGGTCCAGGGCCTGCTCCTCGTCGTCACAGGTGAGCAGGCCGAAGCCGACGGGGACGCCGGTGTCGACCGAGACCTGGGTGAGGCCCTGGGTGACGCCCTGGCACACGTAGTCGAAGTGGGGCGTGCCGCCCCGGATGACGACGCCGAGGGCGACGACCGCGTCGTAGCCGCGGCCGGCCAGGACCTTGGCGACGACCGGGAGTTCCCAGCTGCCGGGCACCCGGAGCAGGGTCGGTTCGTCGATGCCGAGGTCGTGCAGGGCGCGCAGGGCGCCGTCCACCAGTCCGTCCATCACCTTCTCGTGCCACTGCGCGGCGATGACGGCGACCCGCAGGTCCCCCACGTCGCGTACGGACAGCTCCGGTGCACCCTTGCCGCTCACGTCTCTCCTCGTTGGTTCTCGTCACTGGTTGCCGCAGGCGGGCACGGTCGGCGTGTCCAGCCAGGGCAGGTCGTGGCCCATCCGGTCCCGCTTGGTGCGCAGGTAGCGGAGGTTGTGCTCGCTCGCGGTGACGGGCATCGGCTCGCGGCCGGTGACCTCGATGCCGTGGCGGACGAGCGCGTCGGTCTTGTCGGGGTTGTTGGTCATCAGCCGGACGCTGCGCACGCCGAGGTCGGCGAGGATCTGCGCGCCGGCGCCGTAGTCGCGGGCGTCGGCGGGCAGGCCGAGTTCGAGGTTGGCGTCGAGGGTGTCCCGGCCGCGTTCCTGGAGCTCGTAGGCGCGCAGCTTGGACATCAGGCCGATGCCGCGTCCCTCGTGGCCGCGCAGGTAGACGACCACGCCGCGGCCCTCGGCCTGGATGCGCTCCAGGGAGGCGTCGAGCTGGGGGCCGCAGTCGCAGCGCCGGGAGCCGAAGACGTCGCCGGTGAGGCATTCGGAGTGGACGCGGACGAGGACGTCCTCTCCGTCGCCGATCTCTCCGTGGACGAGGGCGACGTGCTCGACGCCGTCGACGGTGGAGCGGTAGCCGTGGGCGGTGAAGGTGCCGTGGGAGGTGGGGAGCCGGACCTCGGCCTCGCGGCGGACGGTGGGCTCGGCGGAGCGGCGGTAGGCGATCAGGTCCTTGATGGAGATGATCGTCAGACCGTGCTTGCGGGCGAACGGGACCAGCTCGGGCAGCCGGAGCATGGTGCCGTCCTCGCCGGCGATCTCGACGATGGCGCCGGCCGGGCGCAGGCCGGCGAGGCGGGCGAGGTCGACGGCGGCCTCGGTGTGGCCGTCACGCACGAGGACGCCGCCGGGGCGGGCCCGCAGCGGGAAGACGTGGCCGGGGCGGACGAGGTCGGCCGGTTCGGCGGCGCCGCTCGCCAGCAGCCTGAGCGTGGTGGCGCGGTCGGCGGCGGAGATGCCGGTGCTCACCCCGTGGGCGGCGGAGGCGTCGACGGAGACGGTGAACGCGGTGTTCATCGACTCGGTGTTGTCGTCCACCATCTGCGGGAGCCGCAGCCGGTCCAGTTCGTCGCCCTCCATGGGGGCGCAGATCAGGCCGCGGCACTCGCTCATCATGAAGGCGACGATCTCGGGGGTGGCCTTCTCGGCGGCGACCACGAGGTCGCCCTCGTTCTCGCGGTCCTCGTCGTCGACGACCACGACCGGGCGGCCGGCCGCGATGTCGGCGACGGCCCGCTCGACGGGGTCGAGAGCGAGGTCCTCGAAGTCGTCGGTGCCGTACCGGACGGGTGGGATCGAGGGGGTGGCGCGAGGGGGGTCCCCCCAGGCCCTCTGCTCCGGGGGAGCCCCGTGCGGGGTGGTGGCGGGTGACGGGTGGGCGCTCATGCCGGCGCTCCTTCCAGGGCGGGCCGCGCGTCGCGGGAGCGCAGCCACCAGTCGCGCAGGCCCCAGAGGACCAGTGCGCCGTAGACGACGTAGACGAAGCCGGAGAAGGCGAAGCCGTTGGCGAAGTTCAGGGGGACGCCGACGAGGTCGACGAGCAGCCAGGCGAACCAGAACTCGACCATGCCGCGGGCCTGCGCGTACATGGCGACGACCGTGCCGACGAAGATGTAGGCGTCCGGCCAGGGGTCCCAGGACAGGGACGGGTAGAGGGTGAACAGCCCGCCGACGACGAGGGTGCCGAGGGCGGCCCCGCCGAGCAGTGCACCGCGCTCGCGCCAGGTGGCGAACCGCACGGCGACGGAGCCGTCCTGCGCCTGCCGCCGGCCGCGGTTCCACTGCCGAAAGCCCCAGGCGGCGACGAGCATGACGACGATCTGCTTGCCGGCGCTGCCGGAGAGGTGGGCGGTGGCGAAGGCGGCGAAGAGGATGAGCCCGGAGACGAACTGGGCGGGCCAGGTCCACAGGGAGCGCCGCCAGCCGAGGGCGAGGGCGATCAGACCGATCACGTTGCCGATCATGTCCGACCACTTGATGTGCTGGTCGAAGAGGACGAAGGCCTCGGAGTTGAGCCAGTTCACCGGGCGGCCCCCTCACCGGCGGCGCGGTCGCCGAGCATCCGCTCGACGTACTTGGCGATGACGTCCACCTCGAGGTTGACCGGGTCGCCGGGCTGTTTGATGCCGAGCGTGGTCAGGGCGAGGGTGGTGGGGATGAGGCTGACGGTGAAGGAGTCGGGCCCGGCGTCGACGACGGTCAGGCTGATGCCGTCGACGGTGATGGAGCCCTTCTCCACGACGTAGCGGGAGAGGCCGGCGGGGAGGGAGATCCTCACGATCTCCCAGTGTTCCGACGGCTCGCGGCCGAGGATCTCGCCGGTGCCGTCGACGTGGCCCTGGACGATGTGGCCGCCGAGGCGGGAGCCGACGGCCGTGGGGCGTTCGAGGTTGACGCGGGAGCCGGCGGCGAGGACGCCGAGGCTGGAGCGCTTCAGGGTCTCCGCCATGACGTCGGCGGTGAATTCGTCGCCCTCGTGCTCGACGACCGTGAGGCAGACGCCGTTGACCGCGATGGAGTCGCCGTGCTTCGCGCCTTCGGTGACGACGGGGCCGCGCAGCCGGAAGCGACAGGCGTCGCCGAGGGTCTCGACGGCGGTGACCTCGCCCAGCTCTTCGACGATTCCGGTGAACACTTCCCGGGTCCTCCTGCCTCTTCGGGCACGGACTCCGGGGCTGTCGTTGACGACAGGGACCGCGGACGAGGACACCGGGAGCGACGCCGGACAGGGCCCGCCCAGAGGGCGAACCGGTACGGCGGCGCGCATGGATGCCCGCCCGCCGCGCACTGCCTCCCATCCGGACTTTAACCGTCGGTCCAGGAATTTCACCTGGTCAACCGATCGCTGGAGGCGACCGGGTCGCGGACTGTAACCGCCGGTTCGGACTTTCACCGACCCCGGAGTGCGCTGCTACTGGTACAGGGCCAGTGTGCCACGACCGGCCGCCCTCCATGCGGGCGAGTGGTGTGGGGTGGCTCACAGGAAGTGACGCGGAGACCACCGGGGGTCGCGCGGGGACGCAACTCCCCCGCCGGGGAGTTCCCTTGACGGCCCGCCGAATTGGTCCATACCTATTGACGCTTTGGTCTAGTCCTCTTAGGGTCCGAGCCACCTTCCCCGGAGAGGAACCCACTGTGCCGTCCCCCTCACGCCCCGGAGCGAGACCCGCGCTGCTCGCCTCCACCGCCGCCGTCGCCGGCCTGCTGCTCGCCGCCCTCCCGGCCACCGTCTCGCACGCCGCCGACCAGGAGTCCTGTCGTCCCGACGGGCTGTACTCGACGCCCGGCGTCGACGTCCCCTACTGCTCGGTCTACGACTCGGCCGGCCGGGAGAGGATGGGCGCCGACCACCAGCGCCGGGTGATCGGCTACTTCACCGGCTGGCGCACCGGCAAGGACGGGAAGCCCGCCTACCTCGCGTCCGACATCCCGTGGGACAAGATCACCCACATCAACTACGCGTTCGCGCACATCGACAAGGGCAACGAGATCTCGGTCGGTCCGGACACCGCCGCCAACCCGGCGACGGGCATGACGTGGCCCGGTGTGGCCGGCGCGGAGATGGACCCGCGCCTGCCCTACAAGGGCCACTTCAACCTGCTCGACAAGTTCAAGAAGCAGCACCCGGACGTCAAGACGCTGATCTCGGTGGGCGGTTGGGCCGAGACCGGCGGCTACACCGACGACGGCGGGAACCGCGTGGACTCCGGCGGCTTCTACTCGATGGCCACCAACGCCGACGGCTCGGTCAACCAGGCCGGCATCGACACCTTCGCCGACTCGGCGGTCGACTTCATCCGGACGTACGGCTTCAACGGCGTCGACATCGACTACGAGTACCCGACGACGATGAAGGACGCGGGCAACCCGCTCGACTGGTCCTTCGCCAACGCCCGCCGGGCCGGGCTGGTCAAGGGCTACGCGGCGCTGATGAAGACGCTGCGCGAGAAGCTGGACCGCGCGGGCGCGGCGGACGGCAGGCACTACATGCTCACCGTGGCCGCCCCCTCCTCCGGCTACCTGCTGCGCGGCATGGAGACCTTCCAGGTCCAGAAGTACCTGGACTACGTCAACATCATGTCCTACGACCTGCACGGCGCCTGGAACGAGCACGTCGGCCCGAACGCCTCGCTCTTCGACGACGGCAAGGACGCCGAGCTGGCCGCCGCGAACGTCTACGGCAGCGCCCAGTACGGCGGCGTCGGCTACCTCAACTCCGACTGGGCCTACCACTACTTCCGCGGCTCCATGCCGGCCGGCCGCATCAACATCGGCCTGCCCTACTACACCCGCGGCCACAAGAACGTCCAGGGCGGGACCGACGGCCTGTGGGGCAAGGCGTCCGCCTCCTCCTGCCCGGCGGGCTCCGGCCTGACCAAGTGCGGTGACGGCGCCGTCGGCATCGACAACCTCTGGCACGACCTCGACACCGCCGGCAAGGAGTCCCCGGCGGGCTCCAACCCGATGTGGCACGCCAAGAACCTCGAGAAGGGGATCGTCGGCGACTACGTCACCGACTACGGCTTCCCGGCGGACACGAAGCTGACGGGCACGTACGCCCGCAGGTACGACCCGACGCTGGTCGCCCCCTGGCTGTGGAACGCCGAGAAGAAGGTCTTCCTCTCCACCGAGGACGAGCAGTCGGTCGGGGCCAAGGCCGACTACGTCGTGGACCGCGGCATCGGCGGCGCCATGATCTGGGAGCTGGCCGGCGACTACGACTGGAACGCGGCCAAGGGCCAGTACGAGACGGGCGACACGCTCACCTCGCTGATGTACGACACGTTCAGGGCGGCCGCGCCGTACGGCGCGAGGAAGTCGAACGCGGCCCTGCCGGCGGAGGCCGTGAACGTGGACGTGGAGTTCACGGACTTCAAGCTGGGTGACTCCAACTACCCCATCACGCCCAAGCTGCGGATCACGAACAACACGAGGACCGCGCTGCCGGGCGGTACGGAGTTCCGGTTCGACTACGCGACCTCGGCCCCGGGGAACGCCTCCGACCAGTCCGGCTTCGGCACCAAGGTCATCAGCAGCGACCACACGGGCGGCAACGTGGGCGGCCTGAAGGGCGACTTCCACCGGGTGTCGCTGAAGCTGCCGGCGTGGCAGTCGCTGGCGCCGGGCGCGACCGTCGACCTGTCGTTCAACTACTACCTGCCCGTGTCGACCCCGTCGAACTGGACGGTGACGATCGGCGGCAAGGCGTACGCCCTCGCCGGGGACCTGGCGCGCGGGACGACCGTCGTCGAGCCGGGCGGCGGCACGACGCCGACCGACCCGCCCACGACGCCGCCCGGCGACTGCGCGGCCCCGGCCTGGGACGCCTCGGCCGCGTACGGCGGGGGCAGCGTGGTGTCCCACGGGGGCCACGTCTGGAAGGCGCAGTGGTGGACGAAGGGCGAGGAGCCCGGCACCACCGGCGAATGGGGGGTGTGGCGGGACCAGGGAGCCTGCTGACCCCCACGGACCGGCCCGGCGGCGGTGACGACGGCCCTTGCCCGCCGCCGGGCCTCACCACGCGCGGATGCGCCCGGTGCCGGACCCGGAGAAGCTGGACCCCGTACGGGGGCGGGTCCCCGGGCCGATGTCACATCCGGCGTCGGTCGGTCCGTCCCGGCAGACGCGGGGCGCTCCGTCGGGGGGCGCCGGGTGTCCGGAGGGACGGAACGACATGAGCACGATCCTGGTGACCGGCGGTACCGGAACGCTCGGCCGGCACGTCGTCGCGCGGCTGCGGGCGGACGGACACGAGGTGCGGGGGCTCAGCCGGCACGCTCGGCCGTACGCCGTCGACCTGCGCGAAGGCGGGCCGGCGCTGGACGGGGCCGTCACGGGCGTGGACACGGTCGTGCACTGCGCGACGTCACCGCGCGGCGGCGACGAGAAGGCCGCGCGGAACCTGATCGCGGCGGCCCGGCGGGCCGGGGTCGGACACCTCGTGTACATCTCGATCGTCGGGGTCGACCGGGTGCCGTTCGGCTACTACACGTCCAAGCTGGCCGTGGAGCGGCTGGTCGAGGAGTCGGGGCTGGGCTGGACGGTGCTGCGCGCCACCCAGTTCCACGACCTGGTGTTCACGGTCCTCCAGGGCATGGCCAGGTTGCCGGTCCTGCTGCTGCCGGCCCGGGTGAAGGACCAGCCGGTCGACGTCACGGAGGTCGCGGACCGCCTGGCAGAGCTGGCCCAGGGCGCGCCGGCGGGCCGCGTCGACGACATGGGCGGTCCGGAGGTCCGGACGTTCGACTCCCTGGCCCGCGCGTATCTGAGGGCCACGGGCCGCCGCCGTGCGGTGGTGGGGGTCCCGCTGCGCGGCGCGGCCTACGACGCCTTCCGCGCCGGCGGCCACCTCGCCCCGGAGCGGGCGGTCGGCCAGGGCACGTTCGACGAGTATCTGACGAAACGATGCGGAGCCCGCGTCGCCCACCGGTGAGCGGGCGTTCGCCGCGTGTCCGCCCCTGCGGCGGGCCACGCGGGCGGGCCGTCCGCGGCCGGTCCGTGAGCAGGGGGCGGGCGCTCCGCCGGACGTGCGGGGCGGTGCGGTGCCGTCGATCGTCCGCGGCGCCGTCGTGGCTGGTCGCGCAGTTCCCCGCGCCCCTTCGGGGCGCTGCCGGGCCGTGGCGGATCCCGCGCCGGGCCTCTCAGTGCCCTGGCACGCCGAACAGTTCTTCCTGGGCCCGGTCGCGGGCGGTCAGGAGGGCTCCGCGGAGCACCGCGCCGCCGCCCAGGGCGCTGGGCCGTACATCGGCGGGCAGGGGCGACATGGCGGCCAGGCGGTCCCGCACCCGCGCGGCGAGCGCCTCGCCGCCGGCCTGACCGATCTCGCCGCCCAGGACCACGTGGCCGGGGTCGAGCAGCGCGACCACCGAGGCGACGCCCACGGCGATCCGGTCGGCCAGGGTGTCGAGGAAGCGCGCCTCCGGGGACGCGGGCTCGGACGACGCCACGGCCGCCCGCACCGCGCCCGCCGCCGGCTCGGTCCCCGGCTCCGCCGCGACGCCGTACTCCTCCGCCAGCCGGGCGACCGCCGTCGCGCCCACCAGGGAGTGGAAGCCGCCCGCACAGTCGGTGGCCGACGGCAGGCCGCTCGTGCCCGGTACCGGGAGGAAGCCGATCTCGCCCGTGCCGCCGGAGGCGCCCCGGCGCAAGGCGCCGTCGAGGATCACGGCGGCGCCGGTGCCGTGCCCCAGCCACAGCAGGACGAAGGTGTCCCGGTCGCGGGCCGCTCCGTCGCGCTGCTCGGCCAGCGCCGCGAGGTTGGTCTCGTTCTCCACGCTGACCCGGGCCTCGGGGAACCGTTCCTGGAGCACGGCGACCAGGCGCCGGTGCCACTCGGGCAGACCCGTGGAGTCGCGCAGTTCGCCGCTCGCGGGGTCGATCAGCCCGGGCGCGCCGATCCCGACGGTGTGCGGCCGGTCCGCGCCCGCCTCCTTCACCGTCCGCTCGACCAGCCCGACCGCCTGTTCGACCGCCGGCCCGGTCCCCGCATCCCCGGTGATGGGCAGGGCGGCCTCGGCCAGCACGTCGCCGACGAGGTCCGACACGACCACGGTGACGCCCTCGGTGCGGACGTCCAGCGCGGCCAGGTGCGCCCGGTCCGCGACGATGCCGTACAGCTTGGCGTTGGGGCCGCGCCGCTGCTCCCCCGCCTCGCCGGCCACCGCGATGAGCCCGGCGGCGGTGAGCCGCTCGACCAGGTCGGCGACGGTCGGCCGGGACAGCCCGGTCAGCTGCTTCAACTGCCCTGCGGTGAGCGGGCCTTCCTGCTGGAGCAGGCGCAGGGCGAGCCGGTCGTTGAGGGCTCTGGCGGTGCTCGGGGATGCGGCCATGCCGGGATCCTTCCAGATCGGCGGGGCCGGCCGGCGCAGGCGCCGCCCCGGATACCCCATATCTTTCAGGCAGGGTTCCTGATAGTTTACGGCAGCGCATACGGGAACCGACGGCCGGGAGGGGCGGGACGATGAGCACAGTGGTCCATCGACAGCGCGAGGTGAGGCGGGCGCGGTACGCCGTGGCCGCCGTGTTCGCCGTGCACGGCGCCGTCACCGGCTCGTTCGCCACCCGCGTCCCCTGGATCCAGGACCACGCCGGGGTGAGCGCCGGACAGCTGGGCCTCGCGCTCGCCTTCCCCGCCCTCGGCGCGTCCCTCGCGATGCCGCTGGCGGGAAGGATCAGCCACCGCTTCGGCGCCCGCACGGCGCTGCGCGGCCTGATCGCGCTGTGGACGCTCGCGCTGACCCTGCCGTCGATCGCCCCGAACCTGCTCACCCTCTGCCTGGCCCTGTTCGTCTACGGCGCCACGGCCGGCATGTCCGACGTGGCGATGAACGCGCTGGGCGTGGAGGTGGAGAACCGGCTCGACAAGTCGATCATGTCGGGGCTGCACGGCATGTGGAGCGCCGGCGCCCTGGTCGGCTCGGCGGCCGGCACGCTCGCCGCCCACCTCGGCGCGGACGCACGGCTGCACCACGGGATCGCGGCCGCCGCCTTGACGGTGGCGGGCGTGACCGCCTGCGCCTGGGTGCTCGACCTGCAGCCCGCCGAGGACGAGGAGCCGCCGCCGCGGTTCGCCCTGCCGCCCCGCTCCGCGCTGCTGATCGGCGCGATCGGTTTCTGCGCGGTGTTCGCGGAGGGCGCGAGCCTGGACTGGTCGGCGGTCTACCTGCGCGACCGGCTGGAGACCTCGGCCGGTCTCGCGGCGGCCTGCACCACCGGTTTCACGCTCACCATGGCGATCGCCCGGATCGCCGGGGACCGCGTGGTGGACCGCTACGGCGCCGTGCGCACGGTCCGCGCGAGCGGGGTGATCGCCCTGCTGGGCGGACTGCTGATCGTGTTCGCCCAGCACCCCGCGACGGCGATGGGCGGGTTCGCGCTGATGGGGCTCGGCATCGCGGTGGTCGTGCCGCTGTGCTTCGCCGCCGCCGGCCGCAGCGGTTCCAACCCGGCCCTGGCCATCGCGGGCGTCGCGACCATCACCTACACCTCCGGCCTGGTCGCCCCGAGCGCGATCGGCCTGCTGGCCCAGGCGACCAGTCTGATGGTGTCGTTCGTCCTGGTGACGGTGCTGTCGTGCGGCATCGCCGGCTTCGCGGGCGTACTGCGCGCGGGGGACCGCACGAAGGTCACGCGTCCGGAGGCAGCAGTTCCCGAGCCCCGTCCCTGAACGTCTCGCTCCAGGGCGCCGGGCGCAGGGTCGTGGCGTCCAGCCGCACCAGCACCCGGCTGCCCCGCGCGTAGGTCACCGCGCCGTCCGCCGAGCAGAAGCGGAAGCCGTACGTCAGTCCGGTCCTGCCGAGCCGCTCCAGCCACAGGTGGACCGCGTAGGCGCCGGCCCGGGTCACCGGGGCCTCGTAGCCGATGCGCAGCTCCCGGACCGCGTTGCAGGCGTCGCCGGCCGCCTCCCAGTCGCCCTCGAAGCGGACGCCCTTCTCCTGCCACAGCTCGGTCCAGGCCCGCTCGACCAGCAGCGGATAGCGGGCGTTGTGCAGCAGTCCCAGCGCGTCGAGGTCGTCGAAGTGGACGGTCACGGGGATCAGCCGGCCGTACGACAGGGCGGGGGCGGGCGGGGCTTCGGCGGTCACGGGCGGGACTCCTGGGACGTACGGGATGAGTGCCGCTTACATCGAACAGCGGCGCGCCCTCATCCTAAGCAGACGCTCAGCCGGGTCGGCCACGCCCGTCCGCCTGTACGAAGCACTCCTGCTCAGCCCCCACAATGGTCCGGACACGCTGCACGTACGACGAAAGCGACAGCCCATGAATCTCGGCGTCCGCTGGACACTGCACGGCGACGGACGCACTCCGGCCCCCGGCGCGGTGGTCCGCCCCGACGAACGGCTCTCCTGGCCCCGCACCGCGGGCCTGGGCGCCCAGCACGTCGTGGCGATGTTCGGCGCCTCCTTCGTCGCGCCGGTGCTCATGGGCCTCGACCCCAACCTCGCGATCATGATGTCGGGCGTCGCGACGATCGTCTTCCTGCTGGCCACCCGCGGCCGGGTGCCCAGCTACCTGGGCTGCTCGCTCTCCTTCGTCGGCGTCGCCGCGGTCATCCGGGCCCAGGGCGGCTCCAGCGCCACCGTGACCGGCGCGGTGTTCGTGGTCGGGGCCGCGCTGTTCCTGGTGGGTCTCGCGGTGCGGCACTTCGGCGCGCGGATCATCCACGCCGCGATGCCGCCGGTCGTCACCGGCGCGGTGGTGATGCTGATCGGCTTCAACCTGGCACCGGTGACCGCCTCCACCTACTGGCCGCAGGACCAGTGGACCGCCCTGTTCGTGATGCTGTTCACCGGGCTCGCCGTGGTCTGCCTGCGCGGCTTCTGGTCCCGCATCGCGATCTTCCTCGGGCTGGTCTTCGGGTACGTGCTGTCCTGGGCGCTCGACCGGATCTTCGGCAGGATCCACTCGGCGGACGCGAGCGGCGAGGTCACCGACCACTGGCGCCTGGACCTGTCCGGCGTGGGGCAGGCCGACTGGATCGGCCTGCCGACCCTGCACGGCCCGTCCTTCGAGTGGTCGGCGATCCTGGTCGCCCTGCCGGTGGTCATCGCGCTGATCGCCGAGAACGCCGGGCACGTCAAGGCGGTCGGCGAGATGACCGGCGACGACCTCGACGACGAACTCGGCACGGCCATCTCCGCCGACGGTGTCGGCTCCATGCTGTCCACCGCGGTCGGCGGTCCGCCCAACACCACCTACTCCGAGAACATCGGCGTGATGGCCGCGACCCGCGTCTACTCCACGGCCGCCTACTGGGCCGCCGCCGGCTTCGCCCTGCTGTTCGGCCTGTGCCCCAAGTTCGGCGCGGTCGTGGCGGCCGTCCCGGGCGGTGTGCTCGGCGGGATCACCGTCATCCTGTACGGCATGATCGGCCTGCTCGGCGCCCAGATCTGGACCAACGCCAAGGTGGACCTGCGCAATCCGCTGAACCTGGTGCCGGCCGCGGCGGGCATCATCATCGGCGTCGGCAACGTCTCGATGGAGTTCACCGACACCTTCTCGCTCAGCGGCATCGCGCTCGGCACGCTGGTCGTCATCACCGGCTACCACGCGCTGCGCGCCTTCGCGCCCGCCCACCTCAAGACGCAGGAGCCGCTGCTCGACGAGGGCACCTCCTCCTACGACACCGACGACACCGACGGCACCGAGGGGGACCGGCGCGCCACGTCGTAGGCGGCCGGGGGCTCGCGCACGGTACTGCCCCCTCCCCCGCGACGGGCGTGTTCCCCCGTTCCGGGGACGCGTCGGGCCCGCCGCCACCGGCGCCACCCCAAAGGTGCGACTCTGCGCTCATGGTGCGATGCGAACAAGTCCTCACCGCCGTGGACGGGGTCGTCTCCCGTATGCGCGCCCTGGACGCGGACCTGCCCGCGCGGGACGGGGTCGCGGTGTTCAACCGTGTCTACCTCGCCGTCACGGAGGCCGTGGACCGGCGGATCGACGCGGGCCGGTTCCCGGACGCGCGGGCGGCGATCACGCTGGACGTGCGGTTCGCGGAGCGCTATCTGGCGGCGGTGGACGCGGGGTCGCGGGAGCGGCGGCCGCCGGCCTGCTGGCGCCCGCTGTTCCAGTTCCGCCGCCACCCCGGAGTACGTCCGCTGCAGTTCGCGCTCGCGGGCATCAACGCGCACATCGGCCACGACCTCGCGCTCGCCGTCGTGGACACCTGCCGTGCGCTCGCCTGCGAACCTGCCGACCTGGAGGACGAGTTCGACCGGGTGGGCGATCTCCTCCTCTCCCTGGAGGAGGAGATCCGCGAGGAACTGACGCCGGGCCCCGAGCTGCTGCGGATCGCCGACCCGCTGACCCATCTGCTGGGCGCGTGGAGTCTGGAACGCGCCCGGGACGCGGCCTGGACGGCGGCCCGCGCCCTGTGGGCGCTGCGCGGACTGCCGGACGTCGCCGGGGAGTTCACCGAACGCCTGGACACGGCGGTGGGCTTCGCCGGCCGCATGCTGCTCACCCCGCTGCCGGACTGACCCGGCCGCCGCCGGGCGACGGCCCCCGGCCCGGGTGCCGCCGGTCCTTCACGCCAATGGCCCCGGGAACGGCCCGGCGGCATGCGCCCCGGTGGGAGGTGTGACAGCGTCACGAGGATCGGTCCCGTTCCCGCACTCGCTTCGAGAGGGGCACATGATGGTCGGCGCGGTTCTCGAAGCGGGGGCACGGGGCACCCTGTCGTGGGGAGGGGCGTTCAGCCCGGGTCAGTACCTGGCGCTGCTGCCGATCGCGGCCGGGACGCTGGTCGGCGCCTGGTCGGGACGGCGGTGGTCACACCGCTCGACCACGCTGCTCGGGGCCGCCTCGGGGGCGCTGCTGGCCGTGGCCGGGGCCGACGTCGTGCCGCACGCGCTCCACGAGGCGCACGAGGCGGGGCTCTCCCCCTGGGTCGTGCCGATGGCCGTCGGGACCGCTTTCGCCCTCGCCTCGGCGGGACGCCTGCTGCGCCGGCGGTGTGCGCCGGGGCGCCTTCCGAGCGCCTGGACGGCGGCGGCCCTCGTGCTGCACCGGCTGGTGGAGGGGATGACGGTCGCCCTGGTGGCCTCGGTCCCCGTGGTGGCCGCGCTGGTCGTGCACTCCGTCAGCGAGGGACTCGCGCTGACGGCGGTCCTCGACGCACGGGGGCGACGGCCCCTGACCCCGTGGCTGGTCGTCGTCTGCCTGAGCCCGCTGGTGGGCGGCTGGATCACCCTGGCGGTGCCCGTACCGGAGTGGACGCACGTCGTGCTGCTCGGCGCGGTCGCGGGTGTACTGCTGCGGGGCGCGGGCGCGTCCCTGGCACTGGCCCGCCGCCGGGCGGCCGCGGAGCCCGCGGGGCCGCCCGTACTGCTGGCACTGGGGTCGGCCGCCGTCGTCACCGTGACAGCCGTGCTGGTCCTGCGCTGACCTCGTCCCGGCGCGCCGCGTCCCCGTGCCCCGGGCGGGACACGGGACGGCACCGGCCGCCGGGGTCCGGGAGGGCTCACTCCTCGGGCAGTTCCACCGGCGCGATCTCGTCGTAGACGTCACCGGGGCCCGGGTTGGTCGGGTCGGTCTCGCCGCCGAAGTGGTGCATGACGCCCCAGACCGCGTTCAGCGCGGTCTGGACGGCGCCCTCCGCCCAGCCCGCCGTCCAGGAGATGTCGTCCCCGGCGAGGAAGACGCCCCGCTTGTCCTCGGGCAGCGTCTCCTGCATGAAGTGGGTGAACAGGCGGCGCTGGTAGCGGTAGTGGCCGGGCAGGTTGGCCTTGAACGCGCCCATGAAGTAGGGCTCGTTCTCCCAGGAGACGGTCACCGGGTTGCCGATGATGTGCTTCCGGATGTCGACCTTGGGGTAGATCTCGCCGAGCGACTTCAGCATGACCTCCATCCGCTCGTTCGCGGACAGCGGCAGCCACTTCAGGCTGTCGTCGCACCAGGTGTAGGAGAGGCAGATGACGGCGGGCCTGTCCGGGCCGTCGTCCAGCAGGTACGTCCCGCGGGTCATGCGGTCGGTGAGCGTCATCGACATGACGTCCCGCCCCGTGTCCTCGTCCTTGTCGAGCCAGAACGGCCGGTCGACCGGCACGAAGAGCTTGGAGCTCTCCATGTAGTGGGTGCGCTCGATGGCGGTCCAGTGGTCGATCGGGAAGAGCGAGTCGTCGCAGGCGATCTTGGACAGCAGCATCCAGGACTGGGCGGTGAAGACCGCCGCCCGGTAGGTGCGGATGTCGCCGGCCGCGTCCGTCACCGTGATGTGGTTGCCGGCGGTGCGGTGGAGCCGGGTGACCGCCGGGCGGGGCTCGCCGTCCGCGTGGAGGGACTTCAGCGAGGTGCCGTACGGCCAGTGGACGATCTTCTCCGGCTCGCGCTCCCACAGCCGTAGCGGCAGCTGCTGGGAACCGCCGACGATGCCGCGGTGGTGGTCGTCGGCCTCGGTGTAGACGACCCGCAGGATCTCCAGGATGGAGTTGGGGAAGTCGGTGTCCCAGCCGCCGGTGCCGAAGCCGACCTGCCCGAAGATCTCGCGGTGCCGGAAGGACTTGAAGGCCTCGGAGTCGCAGAGGAAGCCGTAGAAGGTCTGGTTGTCCAGCTTCTCGACCAGCTTGGCCCAGATCTCGCGGATGCGCGGGACGTCGCGCTCGCGCAGGGCGCGGTTCATCTCGGAGAAGTCGGCGCCCTCCTCGAGGCACCTGGCCCAGGCGTCGGCCACGTCCCGGTAGACCTGGGGCAGGTCGTCGAGGGTCTTGGCGTAGTGCGTCTCGCCCTTCAGGTCGACGACGGTGGACGGCGTCGTCTCGGCGAGGGGGTTGGGGAACGGGCGGGTCTCGAGACCCACCAGGTCGATGTAGTGCTGGAGCGCCGTGGAGGACGGCGGGAAGCGCATCGCCCCCATCTCCGCGGTCAGCGAGGGGTCGCACCCCTCGAAGCCGACGGTCCGCAGCCGCCCGCCGATCCTGTCGGCCTCGTAGACGACGGGCTTGAGGCCCATCTTCATCAGCTCGTACGCGGCGACGATGCCGGACAGGCCGCCGCCGATCACCGCGACCTCGGTGCCGTGCTCGGTCGCCGGGATCTGGCCGAGGCCCGCCGGGTGGGCGAGGAAGTCGTCGTACGCGTACGGGAAGTCCGGGCCGAACATGGTGATCGGCGGCTGCTGCTCGTCGGCGTGCTCGATCGCGTTGGGCACGGTGGACGTCATGGGGTACGGACTCCTTGCACAGGTGAAGCGGGGTGGGGGTCAGACGAGGGACCCGTAGAGGCCGGGGCGGCGGTCGGTCAGGTACGGGTTCGCCTCGCGGGAGGCTGCGAGGAACACCGGGTCGGCGTCGGCGAGGACCAGTTCCTCCCGGCGGCCGGCACGGGCGCGGGCCACTCCGTCGGGTCCGGCGAGCGTGGACAGCCCGACGAACTCGAACTCGCCCTCGGGGCCGACCCGGTTGACGTACGCCACGTACATCTGGTTCTCGAAGGCCCGCACCGGCACCAGGTGCTCGGCGACGAACTGGAACGGGTGCATCTGCGCGGTCGGCACGAGCAGGAGGTCGGTGCCGGCGAGGGCGTGGGCGCGCACGTTCTCCGGGAACTCGACGTCGTAGCAGATCATCAGGCCGACGGTGAGGCCGTTCAGCTCGGCCTGGACGACCGGCTGCCCGCCCGGCGTGAAGTGGTCACGCTCGAAGCAGCCGAAGAGGTGGGTCTTGCGGTAGCCCGCGAGGCGGGTGCCGTCGGCGGAGATGAGCTGCACCGAGTTGTAGACGTGCCCGCCGTCCCGCTCGGGATAGCCGTAGGCGATCGCGAGGCCGTGCCGGGTGGCGCTCTCGGCGACCGCGTCGGCCGCGTCGCCGTCGGCGGGCTCGGCGAGCCGGCCGATGTCGTCGCCGATCGCGTACCCCGTCAGGAACAGCTCCGAGGTGACGAGCAGCCCGGCGCCCGCGGCGGCGGCACGGCCGGCCGCCTCGTCGAGGACCTTGAGGTTCTCGGCGACGGATCCGGGCCGTCCGGAGCTCTGGAGCAGGGCGGTGCGCATACGTGTTCCTCACCGGTACGCGGGGGTTTCGGGGGGCAGGAAGACGGTACGGTCGGCCGGCTCGGGCGGACAAGACGGAGCCGTTGCGCGTCCCCGGGCGGTTCGTTGCGTCCGGGACGGGATCGGCGGCGATTCGTTGCGCCGGCCCCACCGCCGTGCGGTGTGCGGTGGGATCGGCGGGGAGATCCGTGCCGATCCCGGCGGTTGCGGGGTGCCTCCCGACGCTCGACCGCGCTCGAGCGGGAGGCGCCCCCACCGCACCGGCGACACGACTGCCCGCCGGGGGGGGGCGAAGGCCGGCAGCCGCCTGCGGCGGGAAGGGGACGGGGCGGCCGCC